>JALSRO010000088.1 GCA_026984715.1 Chromatiales bacterium
TCTGGTTGGCATCGAATCGGAGTTTGTCTGGGTGCGCAGCGGGCGGGCCATGTTCCACTATGATGGTGTCGAGTATGAGATAGGGGAGGCACAGGCCGTCTATTATGATCCCCGCCGCTCCCACAACTGGCGCAATCCATTTGATCTCCCCTGTGAGCTGATGCTGGTGCGGCAACGTTAGACGAATCGGTGCCATTGACCCCGGTAACAATATATGTCGCATTCAGGATTTCAGGCCCCAGATGCTGGTTGCGCTTTCACGCCGCGGGCTGGTGAGCTTCCCGGCGGTGATGGCCTATACTCGCGTTATCCCTGATATGACTGTCAAGCGGGTATTCTTTTCGTGAAGAGAACCATTTCGGCGGTACTGCCCATTGTCGGCTTCCTATGCATGGCCTTCAGCCCGGTGTTCCTGCTTCCCGCACTGTTGTCACTGTTCTACGCAGATGGGGAGTTTACCCATTTCATTCTCAGCTTCATTGCGGTATTCCTCCTCGGTGTAACGCTCTGGATGCGTTCTCTGGGGAAACCGCTTCCACTGCACAAGAAGGACGGGTTTCTGGTAGTGGTGCTGTTCTGGATAGTCCTCAGCGTGTTGGGTGCCGCACCGTTTCTGTTTGGCCTGCAGCTCTCCTGGGTGGACGCGTGGTTTGAATCGGTATCCGGTCTGACTACTACCGGAGCAACCGTGATTTCGGGGCTGGATCAGCTGCCCCGCTCCATCCTGTTCTATCGTCAGCTGATCCAGTGGTTCGGCGGGATGGGGCTGATAGTGTTGGCAGTGGCCGTGCTGCCGCTGTTGGGAATCGGCGGGATGTCCATGTATCGGGCAGAGACCCCCGGCCCGATGAAGGAGGAGAAACTCACCCCCCGACTGGTTCAGAGTGCCCGTATCATGTGGGCCATCTACGCCGGATTGACCGTGGCGTGCGCACTGGCTTTCTGGATTGCAGGGATGTCCCCTTTCGATGCGGTGGCCCACAGCCTGAGCACCATCTCCACCGGGGGTTTTTCCACTCATGATGCCAGCATTGCCTATTTCAACAGCGTCGCAGTGGAGAATGTGGCGATTCCCTTTATGTTGCTCGGTGGCATCAACTTCAGCCTCCACTATATGGTGTGGTACCATCGCAGCCCTGTTCTCTACTTCAGGGATCCGGAGTGCCTCACCTTTTTCGCTCTGGTTCTGATCGTGGTTCTTCTGGTTGCCGTGTCCCTGAAGCTGACCGGTTCCTATGCCACCATCCCGCAGGCCATCGAAGGGGCCTCGTTCGAAGTGGTATCCGTGGTTACCAGTACCGGGTACGGAATCGCCGATTTCTCGGTATGGCCACTGTTTCTGCCATTGTTGATGATCCTGATCAGCTTTATCGGGGGATGCGGCGGTTCGACTGCGGGGGGGATGAAGGTGATGCGTATACTGCTGCTCGCCAAGCTGGGTTACCGGGAGGTCGTTCGTTTGCCGCATCCCAAGGGGATCTTCCATGTAAAGGTGGGGGGGCGTGTCCTGAAGGAGGAGACGCTGCAAGCGGTCTGGAGCTTCTTCTCTCTCTATACGATTACCTTTGTGATATTGATGCTGCTGATGATCATGACCGGCCTGGATCAGGTCTCCGCGTTCTCCGCCATCGCCACCTGCATGAACAACATGGGGCCGGGACTGGGGGAGGTGGCGCAGACCTTCTCCAGTGTCAGTGACAGCGGCAAACTGATCGCCCTTACCGCCATGCTTCTGGGACGGCTGGAGATATTCTCCGTGCTGGTACTGCTGCTCCCCGAGTTCTGGCGTGATTAGGTTTGCTGCAAAGAGGGTCCCTTCTCTCCAGATGACCGATAGCGGTGGACGTGATTTCTGCTTCTCCTGTGGGGAGGAGGGGCAGGCCGCTGCAAACGGCTGCAATGGCGGATTCCTTGGGTTATGATGATCGCCCAAGAGCCTTGCAGTGACTGCAGGGGGACGATATCAACCCACAACAACAATATATATCGCATTCAGGGGTTCAGGCAGGCGATGGGCTGTCTTGTGGCAAACCGGCGCGCCACGGCTGAATACAATATATATTGCTGACGGGTTACTAAACCGGAATCGTGCCTGAAGTAGCATGGATCTACCACAAGATTTGGTAGCAACCCCCTGGTTGTGGGGAGCGAATCTGCTTTTCTACCCACTGTTGGCCGTGGCACTCTTTCGTGCACCATGGTGGCGCCTGCGCGATCGGGAGGGGCAACATCTCTTCCTCGGTGCCTGCGTCTTCACCTTCTTTCTGTGGAACGTCAAGGCCGGCGTGGCTCCCGGGCTCACCTTCCACCTTCTGGGAGCGGGGTTGTTGACCTTGATGTTCAGCTGGGAGTTCGCCCTCATCATCATGACCGCAGCGCTGGCCGGAACCACATGGCTGGGGCCAGCCGGGAGTTGGGAAGCCTTTGCCATCAACGGCCTGATCATGACGGCGCTGCCAGTACTGGTGATCTACCGTATTTTTCTTCACGTGGATCGTTACGCCCCCAACTTCTTCGTCTATGTGCTGGCTTGCAGTTTTCTGGGTGCGGCGGCCTCTGTCTGTATCGCGGGGATGGTGGGGGCCGTGGTGCTCTGGAGCAGCGGCGCCTATCCACTACTCTATCTTTCCGACAACTACCTGCCATTCCTTCCCCTGCTGATGGTTCCCGAAGGGGCATTCAACGGGATGTTGACCACCATGCTGATTGCATACCGCCCGGAGTGGGTGCGCACCTTCCGTGACGAGCGCTACATCAATGGCAAATAGTCCGGCGGTACAAGGGGAGATGAAAAAAAACAGTAGCCGCACTCCGCAGACCATCGCTGCCGTCGATCTGGGTTCCAACAGCTTTCATCTGATTGTCGCCCGCCTTCACAATGGCGAAGTGAGGGTGCTGGACCGGCTGCGGGAGATGGTGCGCCTCGGTGGCGGTCTCGACAGTAAGCGCCACATCTCCCCGGAGGTGCAGCGGCGTGCACTGGAGTGTCTTACCCGTTTCGGTGAGCGCCTGGCGGGCCTGCCCTCGGAAGCAGTGCGGGTGGTGGGAACCAATACACTGCGCAGCGCCCGCAATGCCGAGCCGTTGATCGAGGCGATGGAAGCGAAGCTGGGGCACCCCATAGAGATCATCTCCGGGATGGAGGAGGCGCGTTTGATCTATCTGGGGGTTGCGCACAGTCTGGCAGCGGATGGCCGGCGTCGTCTGGTAATGGATATCGGTGGAGGCAGTACCGAGCTGATCATAGGCAAGGGTTTCGAACCCATTTGCATGCAGAGTATCTATCTCGGCTGCGTCTCGCTCACCCGGACCCGTTTCAGGGACGGGAGGATCACCCGCAAGGCGGTGAAACGGGCACTGCTGGATGTGCGGATGGAGTTGGAGCCGGTGGTTGGGAAGTTTCGCCGCCACGGATGGGAGCGCCCCATCGGTGCTTCCGGTACCATCAGGGCGGTGGACAAGGTGATCCGGGCTGCCGGATGGGAGCGGGATGGGATCACTCTTCGGGCGCTGCAACGCCTCAAGGAGGCGTTGCTGGACGCGGGGGATATTGGCAATCTCTCGCGTCTTCCCGGCCTGAGCCAGGAGCGTGCGCCGGTATTCCCTGGTGGGGTGATGGTGCTGCTGGGGACATTCGAAGCGCTGGGAATCGAGCGGATGGAGGTCTCCGATGGCGCGTTGCGCGAAGGTCTGCTCTACGAACTGGTGGGGCGTATCCGGGAAGAGGATATCCGCAGCCGTAGTATCGACGAACTGGTGCAGCGTTACCGGCTGGACAGGGAACATGCTACACAGGTTCGCAAAGAAGTACTGGGGCTGCTCTCCCAGGTAGCATCCAGCTGGGGGCTGGAAGGTAAAATCTGGCGCCAGCTGCTTGGGTGGGCTGCCCAGATCCATGAAATCGGCCTTTCAATCGCCCATGGCCAGCATCACAAGCATGGCGCCTATATTGCGGAATACAGCGATCTGGCGGGTTTTTCGCGCCGTGAACAGAAGTTGCTCGCCACCTTGATCCGCGCTCATCGGCGCAAGTTTCCGATCGCCAGTTTCCAGGAGCTTCCCAAGTCGGATCGCCTGCCCGCAAAGCGCCTCGCGATCCTGCTGCGACTTGCAGTACTGCTCCATCGCAGCCGCAGTGGCGAGACAGTGCCGCAACTGAAGCTGAAGGCGAAGGGCGGTTGCCTGCGATTGCGGCTCTCCCCCGACTGGCTGGAGCAGCATCCCCTTACCTGTAGCGATCTCGAGCAGGAAGCGGACTACCTCGCTGCTGCGGATGTGAGGTTGACCGGCAACTACGCGGACATTCGTGCGGCGGAGTAGTCACACACAGGCTCCCTGGCACGTCGTTCCCGGGGCCTGGCAAATGTAACAATTGTGTAAACATCACTGTCGATGGGGCGGGGAGGTTGATTGGCACAGGGCCCCGGACTCTTGTTTTGACCCGGTAACAATATTGTG
>JALSRO010000089.1 GCA_026984715.1 Chromatiales bacterium
CTGGGCAGAAATTCCGCGGCGGCCGAGCGTTGGCAGCGCTACAATCTGATCAGTGACGTATTGCGCAACAATCTTCCGGACGCCATCGAACCGGGGTTGGCCCGGCGGGTGCAGCAGGCGCTGGAGAGCGAACCCACGATATTGGCGCCACGGCGGATGCGTATCCCAGCCCGGATGCTGCCGGCCCTCAAGCAGGTTGGAGGTATGGCGGTCGCGGCTTCGGTTGCAGTAGTGATGGTGGTTTCGTTGCAGCAGGAGGAGCGCAGTGCCGCCGGAGTTCCTCATACCGCTGCGCAGCAGCAGATGGCCCAGCAGGAGAGTGTCGTGGTACCCCCTCCCTCTGCCACGGTGGTTGCTGAAAAGCAGGAATCGCCGATTGCCCCGTCCCGGCGTGCTTCTCTGGTCTCCCGTTCCCTCATGGTAGCTGCCGATGCGGAGCAGCCACAGCCGGTGACAGCTTCTCCGCAGGCCTTCGATCCCCGCTTCGAGAGCTATCTCATCAATCACAGTGAATATGCGGTGACTACGGGGATACTGCCCTATACCCGGCTGGTTGGTCACGGGGTGGCAGGTGTGCAGCGCGCGAGCGGTGAATGAAACCAGTCTGGGAGATAGCCCGCATGGCGCGGGTTGCATTGATCGGTATCTCCCTGCTGGGTTCGGGGGTGGCGAGTGTAGCCGCCGGGCAGACGGATACGGAAAAAGATGCGCGGATATGGCTGGAACGGATGTCCAGTGCGGTACATACCTACAACTACGACGGCATATTCATCTACCTGCATGGCAGCGAAATCCAGACCGTTCGCATAATTCACAGCGTTGCGGGTGAACAGGAACGGGAACGGATGGTGCTGCTCAACGGCGTGCCACGAGAAGTGGTGCGCAGCAACGACAAAATCACCTACATCGTTCCCAAAAATCGCTCTCTGGTACTGGAGCGGAGGCGCAATCACCCCAAGAGCGGTTTCGCCCTTCTCACCCCCCAGCGAATCGACAAGTTGCTGGGTTGTTATGAAGTATCCCTCCGGGGTGGAGACCGGGTTGCGGGTCGGGATACTCAGCGCCTGCTCATCGAGCCGAAGGACGAGCTCCGTTATGGGTACCGGTTGTGGCTGGACAAGGAGACGGGGCTGTTGCTGAAGTCGGTACTGCTGACCAGCGCGAGGCGGCCATCGGAACAGTTCATGTTTACCTCGTTGCGCTTTCTGGACTCGGTCCCCCCCGCACTGCTCGAACCGGAAGTGAGCGGGAAGGAGTTTGTGTTCTACCAGAGCCGTCCGGGTGAAGCAGATGGGGAGGTTGGGGTGCCCTCCTGGCTCGCAACGGAGCTCCCGTTCGGTTTCGAACTGAGCGCCCGGCGCCGTTATTCCAGGGGTAGCGGCCGTGAGGGCCCGATGGAACAGCTGGTCTATTCCGATGGTCTCTCCTCGGTTTCGGTCTTTATCGAGCCATTGAAGTCGGAGCGGGCAGCCCTGAACGGCGGCTCCAGCCTGGGAGCGGTCAATGCTTACGGCACCGTTAGGGACGGTTATCAGATTATTGCACTGGGGGAGGTGCCTGCGGCGACCGTGCAGCAGATAGCCACCTCGATTCAGAGAGCCGGGAAAGCAGCGGATGATTGAAGAGAAAGCCTTGGTGATTTCCAGCGATTCAGGTATTGCACGGGTTCGCGCGCAGCGCAACACGGCATGCGGCGGCTGTTCTCTGAACAAGGGATGTGGCGTCTCGGTGCTGGACAGATATATGGGTGACCGCGGTGCCACCATGGAGGTCATCGATCCCGTGGCCGCCCGCCCGGGGGACGAGGTAGTGATCGGGATCAGGGAGGATGCCCTGGTAAAGGGTTCCATCGCCCTCTATATCGTTCCGCTGCTTGCCATGATTCTGGCCGCCATCGCCGGTTCGGCAGTGGTGGCGCCATGGCTGAATGTTTCTGCGGAAGGGGCCAGTATCCTCTTCGGGGCGTTGGGACTGGTGGCGGGATTGGGATGGACAGCCGTTTTTTCCCGTCGCATCCAGCGCGACACCGATTATCAGCCGGTTATACTGCGTGTTACGGGGCATGATTCGCTTCCCGAGCGTTTTATTCCCATAACCAAGGTCTAAATCTCAAACAGAAAGATAGGTATTCAATGAACGCCATAACGAACTTCAGGGTTGGTCTCAAGCAGGCAGTTTCTACTCTCTTCGTGTCTGCACTGTTTCTCCATCTCTCCGCGCAGGCGGCGGAGCTGCCCGACTTTACCCGGCTGGTGGAGAAGGGTGGTCCGGCGGTGGTGAATATCAGTACTACGCAGAAGGTCAAGCGGACACACCCCACTCTGCCACCGGGTATGGATATCCCCGACGACGGGCCTTTTGGCGAACTGTTCCGGCACTTCTTCGGCGAGGAAGGAGAGGGAAGGGAGTTCAAGAGCCAGTCCCTGGGTTCGGGGTTCATCATCTCGGAGGATGGTTACATCATGACCAACAATCATGTGGTCGATCATGCCGACGAGATCATTGTGCGTCTCAGTGATCGGCGGGAGCTGAAGGCCAAGCTGGTGGGGCACGACAAGCGCAGTGACATCGCTCTGCTGAAGGTCGAGGCAGATCATCTTCCAGTGGCCCGGATCGGTAACTCCAGCAACCTCAAGGTTGGAGAGTGGGTGTTGGCGATCGGTTCTCCCTTCGGTTTCGAACAGTCGGTCTCGGTGGGCGTGGTCAGTGCCATTGGCCGCAGCTTGCCGAGCGAGAACTATGTGCCCTTTATCCAGACCGACGTGGCGATCAACCCCGGCAATTCCGGTGGTCCGTTGTTCAATCTGAAAGGGGAGGTGGTGGGGATCAACTCGCAGATCTACAGCCGCACCGGCGGTTTCATGGGGCTATCGTTCGCCATCCCCATCGATATGGCCATGGATGTGGTGGAACAGCTCAAGACCAAGGGGAGCGTCTCCCGTGGCTGGTTGGGTGTGTTGATTCAGAATGTAACCCGCGAGCTTGCGGAGTCGTTCGGTATGGATAAACCGATGGGGGCGCTGATCTCGCGGGTATTGCCGGACAGCCCGGCTGCCAACGCCGGGCTGCAGGTGGGGGATGTGATCGTCGAGTTTAACGGTAAGAAGGTCTACTACTCCTCCGATCTGCCGCCGTTGGTTGGCCGGGTACGGCCGGGCTCGAGTGCCATCGTCAAGATCGTTCGTGGCGGCAAAACGTTGACCAGGCAGGTGAAGATCGAAGAGCTCCCTGCCGAGGAGGAGCTGGTGCTCTCTTCCACGGGGCCCTCTTCCCGTATCGACAACCGTCTCAAGGCAGTGATTTCCAACCTGAATGCGGAGCAGCGCAAGGAGCTCAAGCTGGAGAAGGAGGGCGGGGTACTGGTCAAGAAGGTCCAGGAGGGGCCGGCCAAGGAGGCCGGCGTGCGTGCCGGAGATGTCATCCTGATGCTTGACAACGTCAAGGTGAAGGATACGGCCCATCTCAAGGAGATCCTCAAGAAACTGCCGGAGAACAAGGCAATACCGATGCTGGTTCAGCGGCGCGGTAATCCGCTGTTTCTCGCACTGACCCTGGGTGGTGACAAGAAATAGTGGTGCACCTGACCCTCTATATCCGCACCTACTGTCATCTGTGTGATGACATGCAGCGGGCGTTGCTCCCTTTCCGGGAGCGTTTCGGCTTTACTCTGCAGTTGATCGATGTGGATAGCGATGCCCGTCTCGAGCGCCGCTTCGATGAGAAGGTTCCGGTGCTGATGGCCGGAGAGGAGGAAATCTGTCACCATTTTCTGGATGAGGAGGCTTTGCGGAATTATTTCAGTCAGCAATAAAAATCGTGTAAAATCGAAAGTTTGCATTTTGCCTCTTTAACGAGGTGGTTGAAACGTGTGATGACTGAGCTGAGCCAAATCCGCAACTTTTCCATTATCGCCCATATCGATCACGGCAAGTCGACTCTGGCCGATCGTATCATCCAGCTCTGCGGAGGGTTGAGTGAGCGCGAGATGGAGGCCCAGGTACTCGATTCCATGGATCTGGAGCGGGAGCGAGGTATCACCATCAAGGCTCAGAGTGTGACCCTGAGATACCGGGCCGGCGATGGGCAGGACTATCAGCTCAACTTCATCGATACCCCGGGTCATGTGGACTTCTCCTACGAGGTGTCGCGATCCCTGGCTGCCTGTGAAGGGGCGCTATTGGTAGTGGATGCATCACAAGGGGTCGAGGCGCAGAGCGTCGCTAACTGCTACACCGCAATCGAGCAGGGGCTGGAGGTGATGCCGGTGTTGAACAAGATCGACTTGCCGGCAGCGGATCCCGAGCGGGTGAGCAAGGAGATCGAGGACATCATCGGTCTCGAGGCAGAGGATGCTCCCCGGGTAAGCGCCAAGACCGGTGCCGGAGTGGCCGAGTTGCTGGAGCTCCTGGTGGAGCGTATCCCCCCTCCGCAGGGAGACCGTGACGCGCCGCTGCAG
>JALSRO010000090.1 GCA_026984715.1 Chromatiales bacterium
CAGACTGCGGAAGTAGTCACGGACCATCTGTTCCCGCTGTACCGTATCCAGCTCGGGGAAACAGAGCTCTAGGTTGACCCTCACGATATGGCGGCGGCGCACATTGGTTCGATAGATTAGATCGCCAATCCGGCGTCCCAAACCGGCGCGCATCCGCCACGGCAGGCCGCTCTGCAAACCATACAGCCCCAGAGCCAACCATGTGGGCCAGTAGCGTGGCGCCAGCAGTGCAGAGGAGAATCCGGGACGATAGCCGTTGTCCTTTTTGCTCAACGCAGTTCGCTCAACAGCCGTTCTATCATCTGCTCCGCCTGGCGCAGATACCCACCACCAAACAGATTCAGATGATTGAGAATATGATAGAGATTGTACAGATCGCGGCGCACGGGATACCCCTCATCCAGCGGCCACACCTCGTTGTAGGCCGCATAGAAACGGGTCGAAAAACCGCCAAACAGCTCGGTCATGGCAATATCCGTCTCCCGATCGCCAAAGTAGACGGCCGGATCAAAGAGTACCGGCCGACCATCCCGGGTCACCGCCTGATTACCGGACCAGAGATCGCCATGCAGCAGGGAGGCAGAGGGGATATAACCGGAAAACAGGGCAGGAAAAAGTTGCAAAAGCTGCTCACCCTTGCGCTGCAGACACCCGCCGTAGCCATTCTGATCTGCCAGTTGGAGTTGATAGCCCAGTCGCTGTTCGCGCCAAAACTCCACCCAGTCACTGCCGGGAGTATTGACCTGGAGAGTAGAGCCGATGGTGTTGTCTCTCGACCATCCGTAGTCGGTACGGGTATGACGGTGCATCCGGGCCAGCTCGTGACCCAACGCTTGCGAGGCGTCTGCTGTGCCGAAGGAGAGATACTCCAGTACCAGAAAGGCGCGGTTCTCCACCGAGCCAAAACAGACTGGAGCCGGGGCGGCCACCGTACCGGTGTCGATTATCTCCCGCAGGCCCGCCGCTTCGGCAACAAACATCCCCTCATTGCAGGAGCTGTTTGTTTTTACAAAAAACCACCGCCCGTCATCCCCCTCGAGCCGCCACGCATCATTGATGCAACCGCCGGACACGGCCGAACGGCGTGCAACAGTGAAAGGCGCCCCTGTTGCCCTGCCGATCCAATGTGCGATCTGGTCCCAGACGGGTACCATTGGGAAAACAGCCCTGTCAGCGCGAAGAGCCGGAACTCACCTGGAGAGAGGATGGCATCCGTTTGACCGACAGGTTGTCACGCACAAAGGTCCGATAGGGGAGATCCCCGACGTATCTGGTGAGTGCGAAGTAGGTGACAGCAAAGGTCACCAAGGTACTGGCAAAGTACCCCCCTCCATAGAATGGGAAACCCATCTTGAGACTGATGAAGGTGAACACCACATTGGTCGCCAGAAACAGTCCCTGAAGCACCAGGACCAGACGACGGAAGTCGAAATAGGTGAGGATGATGAACTGCATCACCAGCAAAACGTGGAAGAAGGCCCCTAGCACCCCGAAACGGAACATGCCAATCTGGGTATAACTGAATCCGAGCAAATCGTACAACCGCGGCGACAACAGTAACAGTACAACAGCGATACACCCCTGCAGCACAATCATGCTGCGCAGTCCGCTGTTGAGGCTGCCAACTATTCTGCCCATGTTCTGCTGGATGCGCTCGAAGTTCACATGCCTCTGGATATCACGATAGAACCGCAGATACTGCATGAAGAAGTTGGTCTCCACACTGATCACAAACATCGCCAGACCGGGAATAATGGAGAGATAGGCGAGGAACATGGCCGCATCGTAGTCTGGATAGGATGGCATCCCGGGAATAATCATCTCCCGCTCCGGCGCGAACAGCCACATGATCCACTTGTCCACCCAGATGGCCAGATTGTAGAACAGGCCAGCCAGGGCCAGCTCCCAGTAACGCTTGAAGTATCTGACAAAATTGAACGGTTCCCGCGCCTCAGCGTTGTACTCCGCGAAGATGTAGGCGATGAGACCAAACATGATCACCGCCAATCCGACGGAAAAACCCAGCAGCATCCCGGCCAAAGAATAGCTGCCGGCAAAACGCCAAGCGAGCAAGAGGGAAAGGGCCAGGCCAATCAGGAACGTCAGCGAGATGACATGGTAGGCCTTCAGCGCAGTCAGATATACCGCCACCACCCACAGCCCGGCAACCAAAAAATAGTTCACCATCGCAGCGATTCTGACTACGGGTTCGAGCTCCACATACCAGAGATAGAATATGGCAACGAAGGGAAACTGGGATAGGAACACCAGCACCACCGAACCCAGCAGCATGCCTGGAACCTTGTCCAGGGGCGAACCGTCTCCCCGTTTTCCATCCGGAGACTCATCCCCTGCAGCGAATACCAGATCCGCCAGATAGCGGGTCACCACCATGAAAACCGGCGCGGTAAATGCCAGCGAAAAGGCAAAATTATAGATAACGATGAGACGAAACTCGGCGATGGTCTTGTAACCAGCGATATCGCTTATCCAGATAATCAGAAACAGGGAGAAGATGGTCAGTATCCACGGACCCGCGGTTACCCAGGTAGAGTAGAAGAACCCGGAGATGATCCCCAGCAGATCGTCCCGCTGTACCAGCTTGCGCAAATTGAATCCAACACCGGCCATCAGCTTGCCTCCTCCAGAGCGGAAGAATCCGCACTGCCAAAATCGCGATAGTAGTCGTAGAGCTCCCGATAGGCACGATCGAAATCGGTCTTGTTGTAGTAACGCCGTATCCGTTCCCGGATACCGTCGCTACAACTCTGATACCAGACCGGATCGGTGAGCAACCGCTCCACGGCCTGCGCCGTTGCCGCCGGATTGGAGAGCGGCGTTACAGCGCCGCCGTGGGCCGGAGGATGGGGATCATGATGGTCCGACAGCAGGATCTCCCGACAGGCGCCGACATTGGTTGCCACCACGGGGATCCCTGCCGCACCTGCCTCGAGGATGACCAGCGGCTGCCCCTCGCTGATACTGGTGAGAACCACCACATCGATCCTGCCAAGATACTCCTCCAGACGTACCTGGCCGGTAAAGGTGATGACATTCTCCAAACCGATATGCTCCACCATCTCCAGACACTCCCGATAGTAGCCCTCCTCCTCGTCGTTGGAGCCCATCACCAACGCCTGCAGATCCGGAATGCTCTCCTGCAGGGTGGCGCAGGCTCGAATAAAGGTTTTCACATCCTTGATCTGTACGACACGCCCGATAAGTGCAATGGTCGGCGGATGCCCTTCCCGATCGCGGGGAACGGCCGCATAGCGCTCCACGTCCACACCGTTGGGCAGAACCATCATCTTGCCGCTCTGGGCCCCGTCCATGAGTTGAAACATCTGGTTCCCTTCGAACAGCGTGATGATCTTGTGAGCCGCGCTATAACAACAGCGCGAATAGGCAGTAAACGCCCTGACCCACATATCACTCAGCTGATGGGGAAGACGATGCACGCTGAGACCGTCCTCCGGCATCTCGTGAAACCAGTTTGCCATGGCGATCTCGATACGCCGCTCGTTGGTATAGATTCCATGCTCGGTCAGCAGTACCGGACGCCCCGTCTCCAATCCTGCCCTGGCGGCAAACAGTCCGGCATAGCCCGTGGAGGGGGAGTGATAGATTCGCGCTCGAGGCAGCTCCGCCAACAACACCGAATAGATACCGCCGAGCAGCGCCCGCCAGGACCAGAAATAGTCCAGAAAAGATGTCTGCGGGTGAGACCGGTTGTACATCCGTACCAACATCTCCCATGCGGAACGGGAGTCCAGCAGGACGTTTGCCCCGACGCTACCAATGTACGGCGCCAGTATCGCCCGCACCTCGTCCAGCTCATCCAGCCCGCCATCGTGCAGAAGTTCGGAGAGTGGCCCTTCAAGGCGCTCCAGAAGGCGCTTCTCCCCGGGAACCCGCACGTCACCCTTTGCAATCCGCTGCAAAACCACCTGGGTAGTACCACAGACATTCCCGGGCAACTCGTAGCGGTAGGTCAAATTCGTATCCGGAGCAACAAGAAACACCAGATGGAAATCGAGGTGCGACTGCGCCTTGATCAGCTCGTGGGTCCAGGACGACACCCCCCCCGATACAAAGGGGTAACTGCCCTCCAGAATGATACAAACGTCCGCTTGATGCGTGGCGTCACTCATTATTATATCCCTCAACTTCTCCAACCATTCATCAACGGCGATAGCATTCCACGCCGATACAGACTCCACTTGCCGTGGTGACGGGCATGAACCATCGCCACTACTCCTTCCCTAACTCGAAGGGGCGCTTCGCCCCAACCACATCTGAACGGCATCGGATATGCGGGGCCGCTGTTTGCCGGGACCATCCAGAAATGCCGATCCATGCTCGCGAAGCAATCTGCGCAACTCGCCATAACGCCGCAACTTGTAGAGACATTCGGCATACCAGAGCATCAGTTGGGGATCGCTGT
>JALSRO010000091.1 GCA_026984715.1 Chromatiales bacterium
TGGCCTTTTTGGTCGCGGCATACAGGCTCAATGGGTGGTCGACATTTTGATGCACCGAGAAGGGCATGGCGGTGTTGGCTCCATAGACCGAGCTGGATGAGGCATAGACCAGATGCTCCACACCATAGTGCCGGCACCCTTCCAGGATGTTGATGAAGCCTACGATGTTGCTGTCCACATAGGCGAACGGGTTTTCGATGGAGTAGCGTACTCCCGCCTGGGCGGCGAGGTTGACCACCCGCTGGGGCTGGTGCTCTGCAAAGGCGGCGAGGATGGTGTCGCGATCCTCCAGATCGGCGCGTATCTCGGTAAAACCGGGGTACTCCTTGATCCGCTCCAGACGTGCCAGTTTCAGATTGACATCGTAGTAGTCGTTGACGTTGTCGATGCCGACGACCTCGTCGCCCCGATCCAGCAGCCGCTTTGCCAGGGCCGATCCGATGAATCCGGCAGTACCCGTTACCAATATCTTCATGTGCTTCCCCGTCACAGATTAGCGTTAATAGTTTGCAACTGCCCAGACTATTCGCTGAGCGGTGTCAGTAATACAGATCTCTTTGCCTCGTCACTTCTCTGGAGAGCCGATGGAGCCCCCTTCCCGAAGAGTCTCGTGGATGCTGCATCCGGATTCGCAAGGCCACTGGATTCCAGCTTCTCCCCTGCCACCGGATGAACAGCACCGCTTCGCGATGTGCAGTGATGGATGTTGTTTCGGCCCATTTCCCCCTCTGCTTGAGGCAGTGCCCGCCTTGTGCGACGGGGCACGGGAAGAGCGGAAAGCTTGCTATATTAGCATTAACGTAACTGATTTATAAAACATTTCCCTGCATGATCCCTACCCGGTATTGCGCATTCCTGCCGCTATGGCGTTGATGGAACGCAGTAGGGGAATCAGCCATATCTCCCGCTCCTTTTCGCCGAGTGCCTCGTTGTGGATACGCTGTAACAGGGTGATCTGGATATAGTTCAAGGGGTCCAGGTAGGGCTCTCTGCGCAGCAGCGAGAGCTGCAGCGGAGGGTTGTCCTCCAGGAGCGAGTGGTTTCCCGAGACCTCCAGCACCTGCTTGACGGTGCGTTGATACTCGTCGCGGATTGTCTGGAATATTCTTTTACCGGTCTGCTTGTCCTGGCAGAGTCCGGCATACTGCTCGGCGATATCCATGTCCGATTTGAACAGGGCCATCTGGGCGTTGCTGATCAGGGCGCGGAAGAAGGGCCACTCCGCGTACATCCGCTGCAGTTTTTCCAGCTGGGCCGGGTCGTCGTCGCGCCAGGACTCCAGCGCGGCGCCGATGCCGAACCAGGCGGGCAGGGTATGGCGTGACTGTGCCCAGGCGAACACCCAGGCGATGGCACGAACCGATGATTTGGAGCGGTCCCCCTTTTTCCGGTGCGATGGCCGCGAGCCGATGTTGAGCAGGCCGATCTCGTTGAGCGGCGTGGCCTCGTAGAAGTAGTCGAGGAATCCGGGTGTGCGGTCGGTGAGCTGGCGGTAGCTCTCTTCACCAGCAGCGGAGAGGTGGTTCATCACATCCAGATATTCGTTGCAGTAGGGCTGCCATGGCTGAATCACGCTGCGGCTGGATTTCAGCAGTGCGGAAACTCCCATGGTCAGTTCGTAGACGGCGGTTTCGAAGTTGCTGTATTTGTAGGACAGCACTTCGCCCTGTTCCGTAAACTTGATCTGTCCATGCACGGTACCCGGTGGCTGAGAGAGAATGGCTTCGTGGGTGGGGCCGCCTCCTCGTCCGATGGTTCCACCCCGGCCATGGAACAGCCGGTAGGCGATCCCCTTTTCACGCAACAGATCGGTGACCTGCTTCTGGGCGTTGTACAGCTGCCAGGCCGATGAGACGATGCCACCATCCTTGCAGGAGTCGGAGTAGCCCAGCATCACCTCCTGGAAGTTTCCGGATCCGGCCAGCAGATTGCGGTAGACCGGGAGCTCCAGCAGCTCGCCCATCACCGGTACTATCCGCTCCAGATCGTCGATGGTTTCAAACAGGGGTGAGATATGGATGTTACAGAACCAGCGGCCGTTCCTGCGTCCGGCCAGCCCGTTCAGCGCAGCGAGCAGCATCACCTCCATCACATGGCTGGCATGGTGGGTCATGGATATGACATAGGTTCCGAACGCCCTGGGGCTGATCTCCTTGCGCATCTCCCCCATGACGGAGAAGACCTCCAGCGTCTCCCTGGTCTCCTCGCCGAGCCGATCCGGCCTGACCGTCAATCTGCCGGGGTCGGTTATCAGCTCGCTCAACAGGGCAAGGCGCTGCTTCTCATCCAGTGCCAGGTAGTCGGTGACCTTCTCCTGAAGGGAGAGGATTTCCGCCACCGCCTCGCTGTGGCGGGTGGACTCCTGGCGAATATCCAGGCGCATCAGGAAAAAGCCGAAGGTCTCTGCCAGCCGGATCAGATCTTTCAGATCGGCATCGGCACAGCGTCTGTCGCCGTGGCTGTACAGGGAGTCCCGTATCAGTTTCAAATCGCTGAGAAAATCCTGTTCGTCCGTATAGGCATATCTGGCAGGGAGCTCTTCATCTGCATAGACGAGGCTGTCCACCCGCTTCAGGTTGTCCTTGAGGCGCTGGCGCATGATATAGAGCTTGCGCCGGTAGGGTTCATGTTGGAAGCGGTCCGGGCGGCGCCGGAAGATATCCGGGAATCGCTGCTCATCCCGGGCCAGGCTCTCCAGGAACGGCTGGCTCGGTTGGCAGAGACGGCTGGAGTGGGTCAGCTGCAGATTCAGCTCGGTTACCCGGCGCAGGTACTCCCGTATCACCTGCTGGTGCTGCATTCTTACCGCCTTTCGGGTGGTTTCGGGTTTGACGAAAGGGTTACCGTCCCGGTCTCCACCAATCCAGGAGCCAAAGGTGAGAAAACTGGGGACACAGACCGGATTGGCATCACTGCACTGTTTGCCGTAGATGCGTTTGATCACCTTCTCCAGGTTCCGGTAGGTCTGCGGCACTGCCATGAACAGGCTCTTGTGGAAATAGTAGAGGCCATTCTTGATCTCGTCCCGCACCTGTGGTTTGAGCACTCGGACCTCATCCGTACTCCACAGGATCTGGATCTGGGTCTCCAGCGAGTCGATGATCTCCTGCTTCTCTTCCCTGTTGAGACGGCGATAGTCCAGCCGTTCGCTGGTGAGGAAGATGTTGCGCAGCCGCTCCATCACGATGCGGCGCCGGGACTCGGTGGGGTGAGAGGTGAATACCGGCAGATAGCGCAGCTGATCGAGCATCGCCTGGAGCTGTTCGGCAGAAACCCCTTCGGATCTGAATTCGCGCAGCACGGTATCGAACGACCCCCCCCAAAGCTTGCCGCCCCCGTGGATGCGGCGGCGGCGCTGACGATGCTGGAAGGCCTCCTCGGCGATATTCACCAGGCTGAAGTAGATACTGAATGCCCGCACCACATGACTCAGGGTGTCGGCATCGAGGTTACGGATCACCTCTTGCAGGCGCCTCCGCTTGCGGGGGTTGTCCTCCTTGCGCAGAGAGATGTACCCCTTGCGCAGCGTCTCCACAGCGGCAAACACATGTTCGCCGGCATGGGTGCGCAACACATTGCCCAACAGCGTACCGAACAGCTTGACCCTCGAGCGCAGAGCCTTGTCTGCCAGATTGTTCGTCATAGATGTTCCCAGTATCCAGTCATGGTGCGGGTTAGTGTACAGAATCGTCCGTACACCGGGATGGGGGATCTTAGCAAAAAGCGGTGGGTACAGGGAGGCATGTA
>JALSRO010000092.1 GCA_026984715.1 Chromatiales bacterium
CGCAATAGACCACCCATCGGGTTCGGAGCCGGAGCCGACACGGAGATCTCACACATCTACAACACACTGCGCCACCCATTGGCCACCATCACCCCGGCCCACATACAGTTCGGTATAGGTCACCCCCTTGATCTCCACAGCCGGATGGTGTTTTTCCCTGTTTACTCTCTCGCCCCAAGCCACCCCATGCAGCCCTTCATCGCCCAATTCGACCTCGAAACGGCCGAAAAGCATGTTCCGCGTCGCCATTTCATAAACAATGGCGTTCAGCCACTCCACCAGCAACAGCTCGGGGTCGGGGGCCTGGCACGAGATCTCCACTGCCCGATCCGGTGATATGGCTGAAATATCCGCTACCACCGCCATCATGGCAACAGCCGCTTGCTCGAACGCCTGTTCCATGGATGCTCCAATCCCGCGCACTCCAATATCCCCCTGATGCGGAAAATGTTCCCACCTGGCCTTACTCATACACCACTCCCGTTGCACTCCATCTACAGGCCGGTTCACAGGCGTTGACAAGTTGACAAACGGTCAGCGCTTGCCCTGAGCCGGCGAGAGGCACCAGAGAGGAGCCGGACGCTGCTCTGAAGTGTAGTAGATGCATTCGCCCTGGCTCCCGAATGCCAGCGCCTCTCCCTGCGACAGCTGGTGGGCAGCGAGCTTCACTGGTGGTTCGGAGAACGACTGCTCCCAGCCGACACCGGATGAACGCACAAATAGCAGCACGGCCCGATAGGTCAGTACCGCTACCCTGGTGCCGTCGGGCGATATATCCATTGCCGTGGGCACATCCCCCAGCCTGCCAAGTACCGGATTGGCAAAAATCTCGGCCAGCGGAGGCTGAGGCAGCGCGGCAATGGAGGTGACACGGCGTGCAATCTGAACGCTGCTGCTGCGGGGAAACAGGGGCAGTTCGTAGAGCACCGGCGGGAGATCCCGCTTGGTCAGGATCAAAATCCGTCTCCCCTGAAGATCGACCGCGAGGGACTCGGCATCACGAGGACCATCCTCATAGACGAACTCGATGGTACGTGCGACCGTCGCCACAGAGCTGCCAGGCATCTTGGGCTCCGGAACGAAATAGAGATAACAGCGCGCTCTCTTTGCCCGGTTGTCCCCGATATCGGCAATCAGCAGATAGGGCCTGCCTCCCCATACGAAAGAGGCCATATCCTCCCAGTCATGATTCTTCGCGCCATCGACGCGAACCACTCCCCTGTCGGAACCATCTGAAGCCGTCGCAAACAACAACGGTGGATTACCACCATCATTCAGAATCCACAACAGATCCGCCTCCCTCCGGGACGCCGCCATCCCGCTGGCCTCCGTGAGAGCGGGATTCTGGAGCTCCCCCAGTCGCCGGGAAAGATAGTGAAACGGCACATTAACACCAGCCTCTCCGGCAGCCACCCCCTTGACCTCCGAACCGGAAGGTGACAGAGAGGCCGCGGACAAATCATCGGAATGAGTGGAGCAACCGTACAGAAACAGCATCGGTATAGCGACTGAAAGCCGGAACACTCCAGATGGAAGGGAGGGAAATCGCATTTTCAGGCCCGCCGTTGGAAAAAAGCCGGGGGCAGTGCCTCTCGATATCCTGCTGAACAGGCGCCCACGATCACCATGTCGCCCCCGCTATCGTTACCCTTTCTCCCCCCCTCAATCGCTGGGAAAGAGAAGCGGGAACCGCACTGTTCGACGTATCCCGAATCCGTGTCCAGACCCTTTTCCGGTTCCGGGGGAGAAGAGAAACGGCTGTATGGCCGGTCGATCCGGCTTTCAGCCGGGAGAACATTCTTATCCATCGTACGCGTTTGAACCCCTAAAATCTGACAGGTATAATCGGCTCCAGTGCCTCCAGCGGGAGTCACCGCTACCGATGTCGCGGCAGACTACTATATCAGGGAAGGGTTCTACCGATACACCTCCCCTTAAGCGGGGCGACACGACTCATGGTCGCCCTTGCGACACGGCAGGATAGTAATGGAGAAATAACAATGGATATCATGAAACTAGGTGCATCGCTCCTCATGAACAAACTGGGGGGCAGTGAGGGCAATCTGGACAGCATCTCGGCTGCGCTGGGCAACCTGCTCTCTGACGACGACGGCAATCTCAACCTTGGCAACATCGTCTCCTCCCTGCAGGAGAAGGGGCTTGGCTCTGTAGTGGAATCCTGGCTGGGAGACGGCGACAATGAGGCCATCTCCGCCGCTCAGGTCAAGGAGCTTTTCGGTAGTGAGAAGATCTCGCAGGTGGCTTCCCAGTTGAATACTGACGAGGGAAGTATACTCGACGGCCTCTCCGAGGCACTGCCGCAAGTAGTGGACAAATCCAGCAGTGGCGGCTCCCTGCTGGATTCCATCGGTGGTATCGATGGAGTGTTGAACATGGCCAAGAAATTGTTCTGACGACCCACCCTCTCCCTGGCGGCAGTGCTGCCGGGGAGACTCCCGTCACAATATATGCTCGAGCATCAACTGTTTGATGCGCCCAATGGCCCGGGTGGGATTCAGCCCCTTGGGGCATACATCCACACAGCTCATGACACTGCGGCAACGGAACAGACGGTAGGGTCCCTCCAGCTCGCTCAATCGCTCGGCAGTTGCCTGATCCCGGCTGTCGGCCAGAAAACGCCACGACTGCAGCAAGGCTGCCGGCCCCCGAAAAGTCTCCGGGTTCCACCAGAAAGAGGGGCAGAAGGTGGTACAACAGCCGCATAGAATACACTCATACAACCCATCCAGCATGTCGCGCTGCTCGGGTGACTGCAGGTGCTCCACCTCCGGTTCGGGATCGTGCACCACCAGGTAGGGTTTGATGGAGCGGTAGTGGTCGAAGAAGCGACCCATGTCCACCACTAGATCGCGAATAACCGGCATGCCTGGCAGCGGCCGGACTTCGACCGGCTGCTTCAGGTCGGCCAGGGGGGTTATACACCCCAATCCGTTACGGCCATTGATGTTGATAGCGTCGGAGCCGCAGACCCCCTCACCGCAGGAGTGCCGGAACACCAGCGTCTCGTCCTGCTCCTTGATACGCAACAGCGCATCCCGCAACATCATTCCCGGCTGGATCTCCTCCAGCCGATACTCCTGCATATAGGGACCACCATCCACCTCCGGATTGTAGCGATAGATCAAAAAACGCATATTTCCCTTTGCTTCTATTGAATCAATACACCCGGGGTTTGGGGGGGAACGGCTCTACCGTCAGCGGTTTGGTCCGCACCGGCTTATAGTCGAGGCGGCACTCTTTACCGAAGAACAGGCTGTGCTTGAGCCAGTGTTCGTCATCCCGCTCGGGAAAATCGATCCGCGAGTGCGCCCCTCGACTCTCCCGCCGCTCCAGTGCGGAGCAGACTGTCGCCATTGCCACCTCCATCATGTTCTCCAACTCCAACGCCTCGATACGCGCGGTGTTGAAAATCCTGCTGTGATCGTGCAACACAGCGCTATCCAACCGCTGTTTCAAGGCCGTGATACGTTTAACCCCTTCTGCCAACACCTCTTCGCTGCGGAATACACCACAGTAGCGTTCCATAGCCTGTTGCAGCTCCCGCCGCAACTGCGCCACCGACTCCTCCCCATCAGTTCTATCCCAGCGGGCAAGCCGCTCCAAGGCCCGATCCACGCCCTCCTTGTTCAATGGCCTGTGGTAGCGGGAGTGACGCAGGTGGTCGGCGATGTGATTTGCGGCTGCCCTTCCAAACACCACGATATCCAGCAAAGAGTTCCCCCCCAGACGATTGGCGCCGTGCACCGAAACACAGGCGCACTCACCGGCAGCATAGAGCCCCGGTACCGGCTCTTCGGGACCATGAGAGAATGGAGCCACCACCTGACCATCACGGTTGGTGGGAATCCCTCCCATGGTGTAGTGGGCGGTGGGGAATACCGGGATCGGTGTGGTCACCGGATCCAGGTGAAGAAAGGTACGAGCCAGGTCACGTATCCCCGGCAGACGTTTGGCCACCACATCTTCACCAAGGTGGTCCAGCTTGAGAAGCACATGGTCACCCTGCGGACCGCAACCACGCCCTTCCCTCACCTCGGTAGCTATCGCGCGGCTGACGACATCACGGCTGGCGAGATCTTTGGCGGTGGGCGCATAACGTTCCATGAACCGCTCCCCCTCCTTGTTGATCAGGTAGCCGCCCTCTCCTCTCGCCCCCTCGGTGATCAACATTCCCTTTCCGGCAATCCCGGTGGGATGAAACTGGAAAAACTCCATATCCTGCAATGGAATACCGGCACGCAGCACCATGGCCATTCCGTCACCGGTATTGATGCGGGCGTTGGTGTTGGTACGGAAGATCTGGGCGGCGCCGCCCGTGGCCAGCAATGTGCATCTGGCCTCGATGACGATAGGCTCGCCCGTGGCAATCTCAAGTGCTACCGCGCCAAGGATGCAGCCATC
>JALSRO010000093.1 GCA_026984715.1 Chromatiales bacterium
ATTGTAAGCCCATCGGATGCCGGCCGTCACAAGACGGTCGGCATCATCGATGCATGCTACGCTCCCTGAACCTTTCGACCCGCCAACGAATATGTGTCGTATTCAGCCGTCATGGACGGCCTGTTTTCCCCTACTCTTCCGGCAGTTTCCGTGACCAACTCCTGATACGAAGACGGCGCTGGCTGTAGTGCTGGGTCCATGTGGCGACAGCGCTCCAGAACGACTCCCTGAACCGCTGATACCACGGACGGTCACGCCATTGAGCATAGGAGATCTCCCTGCTGTTGGCGAAATCGTCCTCCAGGGCCGCACTCACGACGGCAGCAAATGCAGCCGAGTCCACCTCCTGATTGGCTTCCAGATTCCACGACATGGTCCAGCGATCCAGATTGGCGGAGCCGATGCTCACCCAGTCATCACACAACCAGATCTTGGCATGAAGGAAACGGGGCTGATACTCGAAGATACGTACCCCGTTACGCAGCAGCCGCTGGTAGTAACGCTGACCGATACGCCTGACCGCCAGATGGTCGGTCTTGCTCCCTGGTACCAGCAGGCGCACATCGATGCCGCGCTTTGCCGCCCGTCGCAGGATACTTCGTATCTTCCTGGTCGGGATGAAGTAGGCTGTCACCAACCATATACGCCGTTGGCTTATGCGCATTCGGCTGATGAGCGAGCCTTTGGTTTTCTGGAGAGGAGGATGGATAGTGCTCAAACGGCCAACCACTCCGTCGTGATACATCTCGCCGTTCACCGGGTCCAGCCGAAGCTCCTCGCCGCTGCACTCTCTCCAGACAACCGAGAAACTGTGCCGCCAATCCGCAACAACGGGACCACGACACTCCACCATTATGTCGTGCCAGTAGTCATCGGGGTGATCCGCAGGAGAAAATCGATCCGTAATCCCGGCTCCGCCGGTGAACGCCACCACGCCATCCACCAGCAACAATTTGCGGTGATCACGGTAGAGGTTGGCGCGCCATTTTTCGTATTCCAGCGGATTGAAAAAAGCCATCCGGACACCGGCATCCCGCAAACGCTGCCGGTCGTCCGCAGCCAGCGCCCGGGTGCCAAAATCATCCAGCAACAGATAGACCCGCACGCCGCGCCGCGCCGCGGCACCAAGGGCAGCGATGAAGCGATCGGCAACACTGCCCGACTCCATCAGGTACATCTCCAGAAGGAGATACGCCGCCGCTTCCTCGATACATTGCAGCATACGGGAATAGAATCGGTCACCGTCCACCAGCAGCGAAATACGGTTCCCCCCTCGCCAGGGATAGAGCAACGTGGGGATCTTGCCCCTGCCTGTATCCCCTCCCCGAAAACGGCTCAGCAACACTTCCTTTCGGCGTTGCCGTTTCGGCTCATCCATGATCTCTCCACCAACCTACGGAGTACTCTCGACCAGGTTCCCACCCACCATCTGCAGCCCGGTTCCGCCCTTGAGAAACCGCTGTAGCCGCCGACCGCACAGCGCGCCCCGCCAACCACGCAAGACCATGCACTCCTGCTCACCGCAGACCAGCTGCTCCAGCTCTTTGCGAGAGGTCAGGCTGGCTGGACTGATGCGATTGTCGGCGGCGATCAGACGCACCAGAGCCATCATCGCATCGACTGCTGCCTCCTGTTCGAGAGAGAGGCGAGGACGCCTCGAAGGACGTGGCCACTGCTCCGGCGACGACTCTCTGGCATGGCGAATGGAATCCAGCAACTCGCTGCCATAGTGGCGTCGGGCAGCCGCTTCCAGACCACGGATGCGGGCCAGCGCATGCTGGTCGAGGGGCTGACGTCGCGCCAGCTCCAGCAGCACCTCGTCGCGGAGGATCCATTTTCGTGGGCGATCCAGCATCCGCGCCTGCTCCTCACGCCATGCGGCCAATACCTGCAGGACCGCAAGCTGCCTGCCCCGCAGATGCTGGATCCCACGCACCCGCCGCCACGCATCTCGGGCATCATTCCGGTAGGTTGCGGGGTCGGCGAGGGATGCAAAGTCGCTGGCCAGCCAATCCATGCGTCCCAACCGGGTCAGCATCCGTTGCTGTTCCCGGTAGAGATCACCCAGATAACGCACATCATCCGCGGCATAGCGAAGCTGATCTGCATCGAGAGGACGCTGTGACCAGTCGGTCCGGCTATGGGCCTTGGCAAGCTCTATACCCAGCATCTCCTTTACCAGTGCCCCGTAGCCAACCTGATCACCATAACCCAACAATGCAGCCGCAATCTGGGTGTCGAACAGCGGCTGGGGAAGTTCACCCCGCAGGTGGTAGAAGATCTCCAAATCCTGCCGCCCGGCGTGAAATACCTTGACCACTGCCGGATCGTAGAGAAGCGCCAGCAGCTCGTCCAGATCCGGTAACGCAAGGGGATCGATACAGGCAACCAACTCTCCATTGCCCACCTGGAGCAGACAGAGCCGCGGAAAGTAGCTCTTCTCCCGGATGAACTCGGTATCCAGGGCCAACCAGGAGCTTCCTCTCAGTCGAAGAGAGAGATCTTCCAAAGCTCGAGGGGTATCTATATAGAGTTGTTGCAATGCCGTTTCCCGCCGCAGACAGCCTGGATGAGTTCAATGAAGGGCACAGCAATACGGCACTTCAGCAACCGGAACGGCTCTGGCAGCAAAGAGCGCCACCAGATCATCCACGACTGTCACCGTTCCCAGATCAAACTGCAATTCGAACACATCCAGTCCGAAGGATTCGCAAAGAGTTATCAGTAACATCAATATGACCACTGGCTCCATCCCAAGCTCGGCCCGGAGTTCCGTCTGGCCCGAGATCCTCTCCCTGGCGACACCGGAATAGAGCGCCACCTGTCTCAACACCTCCGATTCAATCTCCATCGCTCTTCTCCGTAGCTCATCTGCATCGATATTATCTAGCTGGCGCCGAATGCCACCACATTCGATTGACGATTTATAACCGGAATCCGAAACGATAACAACCTCCATCATCTCGGAATCAGCACCACAACGGTAGCCGGAACCGTCTTTGCAGACGCGGTTATTCTGCTGCAGGGAGGGGCTGCAGGACGGCACACCGAGTCGATCGGAATGCGTCAATAAGCCAGCACTTCACCTTGTTGAATCGACCCTTCGCAGAAACCTTTCGCATTCCATGCCCAACCCGGTTTATGCTATGGAGTTCATCGTTACCGGAGAGAATCATGTATATTCATATAGCCGGAATCTGCGGTACATTCATGGGCGGGCTCGCCCTGCTGGCCCGCGAGCAGGGGCACCACGTGAGTGGCTCGGACAGCAATGTCTATCCCCCCATGAGCACCCAGCTCGAGTCCCATGGCATCGAGCTGATGGAGGGGTATGACCCCGCTCATCTGAAACCGGAACCGGATCTGGTCATCATCGGCAACGCCCTCTCCCGGGGCAACCCGCTGGTGGAGTGTGTGCTGGATCGGAATCTGCGTTATCTCTCCGGTCCCCAATGGCTTGCGGAACAGGTGCTGCACGACCGCTGGGTACTCGCCGTTTCCGGCACCCACGGAAAGACCACCACTTCCAGCATGCTGGCCTGGATCCTGGAAGATGCCGGTCTCTCCCCAGGCTTCCTGATCGGTGGCGTGCCGTGCAACTTCGGTGTCAGCGCCCGCCTGGGAACCACTCCCTTCTTCGTGGTGGAAGCCGACGAGTACGACAGCGCCTTTTTCGACAAGCGCTCCAAATTTGTCCATTACCACCCCCGCACCCTGATAATCAACAACCTGGAGTTCGACCATGCCGACATCTTTGCCGATCTCGAAGCCATCAAGCAGCAGTTTCACCACCTGATTCGAACCGTTCCCGGCGGCGGGAAGATCCTCACACCTGCCGGGGACGATACCATAGAGAGCGTGATCGCCGAGGGATGCTGGACGCCAACCGAGACCTTCGGCTCCACCACCAATGCCACTTGGAGCACCACCGACCGCAACGCGGATGGCAGCCGCTTCACGGTCACCCTCGATGGGCAGCCGAGAGGCCGGGTAGCATGGTCGTTGATGGGCGAACACAATATCAGCAACGCCCTTGCCGCAGTTGCAGCAGCCCGTCATGCCGGAGTCCCACCCTCCGATGCACTCGATGCGTTGTCCCGCTTCCGCAGTGTAAAACGCCGGATGGAGAGACGCGCCTGCATCGACGGAATCACCATCTACGACGACTTTGCGCACCACCCTACCGCCATCGCCACCACTCTGGAGGGGCTTCGTGCCCGTGTCGGCAACCAGCGCATCATTGCCCTGCTGGAGCTGCGCTCCAATACCATGCGGTTGGGAACCCACAAGGACAAGCTGGCACCTGCCCTCGCGCTTGCCGACCAGGTGTTGTTGCTGCAGCCGCCGGATCTGGAATGGGATCTGAGGGAGGTAGGCAACA
>JALSRO010000094.1 GCA_026984715.1 Chromatiales bacterium
AGACGAACAGACCATTCCCCTTCCCCCGGAAACCACCATTACCAGCTTTGCATCCGGGTCGCCCAGCAGCGCCATCGTCGCCTTTGGTCTCTCCAATGGCACTGCCATTCTGGTCCGCCACACCTATCAAACCACTTTCCCCAATGACAAGCGGTTGATCACCCCCCACCTGGAGTATCCGCTCGGAGAAGCACCCCTGATCATCGACACATCCAGCCGGCCGCTGCGGCTGCTGGCGGTTCAGAGCGATGAGGAGCAGACCAGCATCAGCGCACTTACCGGGGACGACCACCTGCTGTTCACCCACTTTGCCGTCGAGGAGTCCTTTCTCGACGATGAGGAGGGTACTCCGGAGCGCTACAGCACCGAACTGGAGGGGTTTCCGGAGAATACCCGATATCTGCTGCTCGACCCGAATCAGCAGTATCTCTATGCCGCCAACAGGGAAGGGGCTCTCAGCATCTTCGACCTCTCCGACAAACAGCAACCCGCCCTCGACCAGCGCCTGCCATCGGTATCCGATGGCGGCACGATTACCTCCATGAGGTTGCTGGCGGGCGGGATCTCCCTGATGATCGGTGGCTCGGACGGGCACATCTCACAATGGTTCCCGGTGCGGGACGAATCGGGGAAGTTCCTCTTTACACGGATTCGTGACTTTCAGTCGCAGACAGCGCCGATCACACTGCTTGCGCCAGAATTCAACCGCAAGGGTTTTCTTGCGGCTGACAACTCAGGACGGGTGGGTATATACCACGCAACGGCGCATCGCACGCTTCTGGTAAAGCAGATCACCCAAAGACCCATGAAGAGAATGGCCATCGCTCCACGCGCCAATGCACTGCTGGCCGAAGAGAGCAATGGCGATATCCATTTCCTGCATATCGACAATGAACATCCGGAAGTATCCTTCTCTTCGCTGTGGGGAAAGGTGTGGTATGAGAGCTACAGCAAGCCCGAGTACGTCTGGCAATCCTCTTCATCGAGCGACAGCTTCGAGCCCAAACTCAGCCTGACGCCAATCACATTCGGCACATTGAAAGCCGCGTTCTACGCCATGTTGATTGCCCTTCCGCTGGCAATTCTGGGCGCCGTCTTTACCGCCCAGTTCATGGCGCCGCGAATGCGCCAGATCGTAAAACCGACCATCGAAATCATGGAGGCGCTGCCCACTGTCATCATCGGTTTTCTGGCGGGACTGTGGCTGGCACCGGTTCTGGAGACCCATCTGCCGGGAATCTTCGCGCTCCTGGTAGTCCTGCCGGTCGGCATCCTTCTGTTTGCCTTCGGCTGGACACATCTGATCCCCGACTCGGTCCGCTACAGAATCCCCGACAACTGGGAAGCGGCACTGCTACTTCCAGTGGTGGCGCTGCTCTGCTGGTTCTCGTTCGCTATCAGTCCGTTGCTGGAGAAGCTGCTGTTCAATGGCGACATGATCCAGTGGCTCACCCACAAGATGGGTATCAGTTTCGATCAGCGCAACTCGCTGGTGGTGGGCATCGCCATGGGGTTCGCCATCATTCCGACCATCTTCTCGATGGCCGAGGATGCCCTGTTCGGAGTGCCCAAGCACCTGATCCGGGGCTCGCTGGCCCTGGGGGCAACCCCCTGGCAGACACTGGTACGGGTGGTTCTGCTGACGGCCAGCCCGGGAATCTTCGCTGCTGTGATGATCGGCCTGGGCCGTGCCGTTGGCGAGACCATGATCGTCCTGATGGCCACCGGCAATACGCCGGTCATGGATTTCAGCATCTTTCAGGGGATGCGCACATTGTCGGCCAACATTGCCGTCGAGATGCCAGAGGCGGAGGTGGCCAGCACCCACTACCGGGTCCTATTCCTGGCGGCCTTGGTACTGTTTACCCTCACCTTTCTGTTCAACACGCTGGCGGAGCTGGTCCGGCAGCGGCTGCGCAAGAAGTACAGCACACTATGATGCGCAACTGGTTCAAGAGCGGTTCACCTTGGGTATGGCTCTCTGCCGCCGCGGTCAGCATCTGCGTTCTGCTGGTGGTCGCCCTGGTCGGTCTCATCGCCAGTAGGGGCCTGATCTATTTCTGGCCCAAACAGGTACTACAGGCGCAATATCACGAGCATGCAGGTAACAGCTACCGACTGATCGGTGAGATACAGGACAGCGAGGAGATCCCCGCCACCCGGCTCAGAGAGAGCGGAGTGGAGCTGCCGGACGATGACAGGGACAGCTACACCCGTTATCTGGTCAAGACCGGAAACCGGGACTCACTGGGAATGGACTTCCGCCTCGTGCTCCCCGAATTCCTGACCGATATCGAGTACCCACGGGAGCTGATGGTGGTCGAGCGCCGGGAGTGGGGGAATCTATACGGATACCTAAGGCAGGTCAAGGAGAACGGCCGGGTGGTCGCCAAAGGCAAGGCCGCCGTTGCGGAGCTGCACAAGCGGCTGGAACGTGCCCTGAAGCTGTTCCAACGGATCCGGCATATCGAGAAGGATCTCATCGGAGCAATCAACTACAAGCTGGAACAGCTGCGGCTCGAAGAGCGAAGACTGGAGCTCGACAATGACCACGATCCGGCCAAACGCAACGCCATTGCAGCCCGGCGCAGCGAGCTGAAAAGCGAATATGACAGGCTGCAGAAACAGCGCAATGAGCTCTTCCCCCTCTTCAACCGTGACAGCTTCAGTGCCGAAATCATGGATGGCCGGGTCATCGAAATACCGCTCTCCAAGGTGGTGCGATTCTATTTCCCCAACGCCATGGGCATTGGCGAGAAGATAGGGCACTACTTCGGCAAGCTCTGGGAGTTCGTCAGCGACGAGCCACGTGAGGCCAACACCGAAGGGGGGATCTTCCCGGCCATCTTCGGTACCGTCATGATGGTACTGCTGATGTCGGTGCTGGTCACGCCCGCCGGTGTAGTGGCGGCAGTCTATCTACGTGAATATGCAAAACAGGGTTTCCTCGTGCGGCTGATCCGCATAGCGGTGAACAATCTGGCGGGGGTACCATCCATCGTCTATGGAGTGTTCGGTCTCGGATTTTTCGTCTATTTCCTGGGAGGGAACATCGACGCACTGTTCTTTCCCGAAGCGCAACCGACCCCGACCTTCGGCACGCCGGGAATTCTCTGGTCGGCCCTGACGCTGGCGCTGCTGACCCTTCCTGTGGTCATCGTGGCCACGGAAGAGGGGTTGTCACGGGTGCCGCGGTCTATCCGTGAGGGGAGTTTGGCGCTTGGCGCCACCAAGGCGGAAACCCTGTGGCGCACCGTGCTGCCCATGGCCAGCCCGGCGATGATGACGGGGCTGATTCTGGCAGTTGCCCGGGCTGCCGGCGAAGTGGCCCCGCTGATGCTGGTTGGCGTGGTCAAGCTCGCCCCCTCCCTGCCGCTGGACGGTAACGCCCCCTACCTGCACCTGGATCGAAAGTTCATGCACCTGGGTTTCCACATCTACGATGTCGGTTTCCAGAGCCCCAACGTGGAAGCGGCCCGGCCACTGGTATATGCCACCGCTCTGCTGCTGATTCTGGTGATCATCATCCTGAACCTGGCGGCGATCCGCATCCGCAACCGGCTGCGCGAAAAGTATCGATCATTGGAGTCCTGAACATCATGCGAGAAAACCATACGCAGATACCTGCTGTCAACATCAGCACCCTGCAGGGTGGTGGCCCGCCAGCCCGTACCCTGACAGACGAGGAGATTGCGTTGCAGGTGAACAACCTCGATTTCCATTATGGTGAAACCAAGGCGCTGAAAAACATCAACATGGTGATTCCCCATCACCGGGTGACCGCATTCATCGGACCCAGCGGCTGTGGGAAATCCACCTTGTTGCGCTGCTTCAACCGAATGAACGACCTGATCGATGACACCCGCATCGACGGCGAGATCCTGCTGCATGGGGAGAACATCTACGACAAGGCGGTCAATGTGGCCAACCTGCGCCGGCGTGTGGGTATGGTGTTCCAGAAACCCAACCCGTTCCCCAAATCCATCTTCGAGAATGTCGCCTACGGCCTGCGTATTCAGGGGGTGAACGACCGCCGCCGGCTGGCCGAGGTCGTCGAAAAATCACTCAAGGGGGCCGCATTGTGGGATGAGGTGAAGGATCGCCTGGATGACAATGCACTGGGACTGTCGGGTGGGCAGCAGCAACGGTTGGTGATTGCGCGCGCTATCGCAATCGAGCCGGAGGTACTGCTGCTGGACGAACCCGCCTCGGCGCTGGATCCCATCTCCACCCTAAAGCTGGAAGAGCTCATCTACGAACTCAAATCCAACTACACTATTATCATCGTTACCCACAACATGCAGCAGGCGGCGCGCGTTTCCGACTACTGTGCCTTCCTGCTGATGGGCGAGCTGATCGAGATGGACAACACCAACACCC
>JALSRO010000095.1 GCA_026984715.1 Chromatiales bacterium
CCCGCCGGCAGCATGGATCCAGCCCAGCACCTGCTCGAGGTTGGCCCATTCCCCTCTCACATGGCCCGGTTTGCGTTTCACCAGAAACCGTTTGAACACGGTACGCATGTCCGGCGCATACCCCTGATCCACCAGGAAACGGGCAAAATGAGTCCTCCCGATGATCGGACCCTGCGCATAACACCTTGCCGCCTGGTACGCCCCGCCTATGCCAACCTTCTCCAGCCGGCGCCCAATCTCCTCGGCACGCCATTCACGGAAGGCCCTCTGGGCGGCCAATCCCCGCCGCAGTTCAGTATGGGAGGGGTCGATGTTCAGACCGACGATATGAATCGTCATGCCGTTCCAGGTGACCGACACCTCCACACCGGGAACCAACCGGACGCCATGACGCCTCCCTGCGAGCTCTGCCTGTTCAAGCCCCTCCGTGGTATCGTGGTCGGTCAATGCGAGCACGTCCACCTGCATACGTGCCGCACTCTCCACCAGCTGTGCGGGGGAGAGTGAACCATCCGACATGGTGGAGTGAGTATGCAGATCGTAGCACAGGCTCATCGAGAGGAGAGCACCTCAAAGGCGCCGTTATGAACCTCGCCTTCAACCGGTATCGTGAAAAATGGTTCCTTCCCCATAGACAATCGATATAATGGTGGTCTGATTTTCTCGGGGTCGGCAGCCGTCACTCCGAGAGAGGAGAGCGCACGAACTCTCTCCATTCCGGCGGAAAGCACGGTATCAGTGCGACGGATGCCGAGGCACCATGCTGCCCTGATCACCACAGAGCGCTCGCAACCACCCTTGCGCCATCCGTTCACCGCCCAACCATACCCCGCGCTGTAACGCGGGGAGGAAGAGCCGGCCCATTTCACCAGGAGAGCCAACACCATGTTGTATGCAATCGTTGCCGAAGATCGGGACGACAGCCAGCCGCGCCGAAAACAGGCCCGACCCGCCCATTTGCGGCGACTGCAGCAACTGCAGGATCAGGGCCGCCTGGTCCTGGCAGGCCCGTTTCCCACCATAGACTGCGAAGATCCCGGAGAGGCCGGCTTCAGCGGCAGTCTGATTGTCGCCGAGTTCGCTTCACAAGAGGAAGCGCAGGGCTGGGCCGACGCCGATCCTTATGTATTGGCGGAGGTGTATCGCAGCGTCACGGTAAAACCGTTCTGCAAGGTGCTCCCCCGCTAGGCAGGCTGTCGTATCGAACCGGCGGGTTCTCCAACGCCCGTCAGTCGTCCAGAACAAAGGTGATCTTCATGTTCACACGGTACTCCGATATGGCCCCGTTTTCCACCGTTACCGTCTGCTCCTGAATCCAGGCCGACTTGATATTCCGCAGAGTCTTGCTGGCCCGCTCGATCCCTTGCTTAACGGCGTCCTCGAAGCTGACACTGGACGATGATGTGATCTCTGTAACCCTAGCAACTGCCATATCCAATCTCTCCCTGTATGGTAACCCAATCCCCTCCGAGGAGGAGGGGCCTCACAATCGTTGCCACGTTTCTCTCCCCCAGGACAAGCAGCAGAATCCGTCTTCTTGCCGGTTGCCTTCGGGGCACCTTCATGGAGCGAGCAACGATCAATCTCGCTACATTCTCACCTTTTCCCCACTATTCCGTACATTTACCCCTGGTGCAGGCTCCAGCGCCATATTTCCCTCTCCATCACAATATCTCTTCCGAATCTCCAGCGCCATCGGCATCCACTCCCGGAACTGCCGAATACGGGTCTCGTTGCTGGGATGGGTGGACATGAACTCCTGCGGAGCTCCCCTGCTCTGCTGGCTCATGCGCTGCCACAGACGAGGAGCCTCGCGGGGGTCGAAACAGGCGCGCGCCAGAAAGATAAGTCCCATATAGTCGGCCTCGGTCTCATGCTTGCGGGAGAAGGGCAGCAGGATTCCGTATTGGGAACCGACGCCGAGGGCGCCCATGATCGCCCGTTGTGTGTCGATATCCATCCCCCCCAGCGCCACACTGGCCGCCATACTGCCGAACTGGATGAGCTTCTGGTATGCCATACGCTCCGCGCCGTGCCGCGCAATGGCATGGGAGATTTCATGCCCCATGACGGCAGCTAGCCCATCGGGGTTTGCCGCAACGGGGAGGATACCGGTATAGACTGCAACCTTCCCCCCGGGAAGGGCAAAGGCATTGACCTGGGGGGAGTCGATGACATTGAACTCCCACTGAAAACCGGGGTCGACATCCGCCGCCGCCCGGGCGATCCGCCCGCCGACGCGGCGCACCACATCGACCGCTTCACCCCCGGAGACCACTCGGGACTGGCTCAGGATCTGGTTGTAGGACTGCAGGCCCAACGCCATCTCCTGCTCCCGGCTGATGTCCACCAGCTGCTTCCTGCCTGTAATGGGGACCTCTTGCTGGTTACTGAAGTAGTAGTAGGCCAGAAACACCCCGAACAGCAGGATGGGCCACAGCCTGAAGCCACCCCGTCCTCGCCTCCTGTACATTATGCCCCCTCCCTGCAACCGGTCGGTTCCGAGTATCAAAAAAAGCGCCGTGCAAGATTCAGCACGTCATCGATTGCGCTGCCGTCCCGATCGAAATCCAGAAACGAGGCAATCGTTCCCAATGCAGATCCCGAACCGGCTCCGCCACCCGCGAGCATCCCGGTAGAGGAGGCGCGCGAGCTGAGGGCACCCATGACCAAAGGAGCCAGCAGTGGCAGCACTCTCTTGATGATACCGGCTTCGACGCCAGTCTCCCGTGCCGCGGCACCGGCAACGTTTCGGCTCACATCCTTGTTACCGAAGATGTGCCCCAGAATGGCATTGCCCTCACGTTGCGCCATGGGCTCCCCAAGCCTTTCCGGCTGTTCGAGATAGCGCTGATGTTCCCCCCGCGAAAGGGCATCGAGCAGACTGGAGAGACCCGACTCACTGGTGATATTGCGCTGGATTCCCCGTGAGAGGGCTGGCACCAGCTGCCCCATCACGCTCTCGATGGAGCGCTCGTCCACCCCCACTGTTCCCGCCAGTTGGCGTACCACTCCGCCACCCTGGGCGCACATGATTGCTCCCAGTATGTTCATTGCTCTCTCTGCCGATATCGACTATATCTACCCCGGTTTTATAGCATGCGCCGAGCACGCCCTGCAAACAAGCAACCACCGGCCCCTCTGCAGCCACCCCTGGCCTGGGGCGATACTTCTCAGGCGGATTGTGGACCGGTTTGCCCCTTCTTTTCGCCCTTCAGGGAGACCACCTGGCTGCTGGATTCGGCGCTGTGAACCAGGTTGCCGTTGACCTCCGCCCCCATGGCCATCTCGATCAGTTTGTAGTAGACATTCCCGGTCACTCGCGCCTTGGGACCGAGCTCAATCTTCTCCTGAGCATGCACGTCTCCGGTAATGGTTCCGTTCAGCATTACATTGGCAACGTGTACCTCGCCCTCGATTATCCCTATCTCGCTGAGACTGAGCACCGAATCGGCGGCCGGCTGGGTCATCACATTGCCCTGCACATGCCCATCCACGTGCAGACCACCGCTGAAGATGATGTTCCCCTCTATTCTGGTATGCTCACCAATGAGCGTATCGACTTCGGTTCCGGAACCAGCATCCGCATTTCTCTTGTTTTTCCCCCACATCACAATCACCTCTCGCCAATGTTTCAGGTCGTTCCCTTCCCCTGCGGCCAGTCGAAACTCTTTTTCAGCTGGGTCCTGTTTCCACGGCCGCCCGGTTTCAGGATCAGAATCGTCCGGGAGGGCACGAAACCCTCCGGGATCTCTAACTCACCTTCGATAGTCTGAAAGTATTTGAAATTATAACTAAGTTGTTGTACACGGGGAACGGAAATGGAGCTCAGAGTCAGCTGCTTGTTGACACCCGAGTCACCGGACACTCCCTCGACCAGCAGTTCAATCTTCCCGCGCGCCGTACCGTCGTTCTTCAACACCCGCGTCAGCACCACTTTGTAGTGCCACGTACGCTCTCCGCCGCTGCCTCTCGTCAGGGTGAAACGCTGGATCTGGAGCCCCCGGTGGGTGGTATCCCGGGGAGAAACGATGCCGCGGTAAAACGCCAGCTCCTCTTTCAGCTCCAGGATCTCGTCCTGCAACTCGGCCAGATCCTTGCGCACTTCGGCATATGCCTGCCCATCGATATGGGCACTCTGCTGCAGGAGCATCTTCTCCTCGCGCAACTTCTTCAGCTCCGCCTCGAGGGATGCGCTGTTCTGCTCCAGCTGCCGGCGCAGTTTGTTGAAGGCACTCCGATCATATCCCGCCCGGTAGCGACCATACTCGAACAGCCCCCAGGCAGATACCAGAAGGGCGAGCAGCAGGGCCACCACACCAATCCTCCACCAGAGCCGATTCTCCGGCGGCGGCTCCTCCTTCT
>JALSRO010000096.1 GCA_026984715.1 Chromatiales bacterium
GCTGGTTCCGGCTTTGGTGCCGGGCGGTTGGCAGACTCAGGGACGGGAGAGGTCGAACAGCTTCTTCAACCGGTCGCCGGGGTGTTCTGATCGCATGAGGGCCTCTCCCACCAGGAATGCGTGGACTCCATGGTTGCGCATCAAGGCGACATCATCCGGGGTGTTGATGGCGCTCTCGGTGACCACGATGTGGCGGGAGGATGCCAGCGGCAGCAACTCCAGGGTGGTTTGTAACGAGGTCTCGAAGGTGTGGAGGTTACGGTTGTTGATCCCCAACAGGGTGACTGGAAGCCGCAGCGCCCGCTCCAGCTCCTCCCTATTGTGTACTTCCACCAATACATCCATGCAGAGCTGGTGCGCCAGCTCGCTCAACTCTACCAGCTGGGAATCGCTCAGTGCTGCCACGATCAGCAGGATGCAGTCTGCTCCGAGGGTGCGGGACTCATAGACCTGGTAGGAGTCGATGATGAACTCCTTGCGCAGCACCGGGAGGGAGCAGGCGGCACGGGCCTGCTTCAGATGGTCGTCTGCCCCCTGGAAGAAATCGTGATCGGTGAGAACGGAGAGACAGCAGGCTCCACCCTGCTCGTAGCTGCGGGCGATCTCTACAGGGACGAACCGCTCCCTGATCAGCCCCTTGCTGGGAGAGGCGCGTTTGATCTCGGCGATTACAGCAGCCTCTCCAGCACCAATCCGGTGCCGGACGGCCTCGGCAAATCCCCGCGTGGGTGGCGCTTCTGAGCAGCGTTGCAGCAGCTCCTCTTCCGGTATCTCCAGGCGTCGTTGCGCGATCTCCTCCACCTTGCGGCGCAGGATTCGCAGCAGGATGTCGGGCGGGTGCTCCATCAGAGGCTGTTACTGAACTGAACCAGTGACTCGAGCCGTTCGCGTGCCGCGCCACGGGTGAGGACCTCCCTTGCCTTGTCCACTCCCGCTTCCAGCGTATCCGTTACGCCGGATACGTAGATGGCAGCACCTGCGTTCATGAGAACGATGTCACGCGCCGGCCCATCCTGGTCATCAAGTACATGGCGCATCATGTCGAGGCTGCGCCCAGGCCGATCCACGACGAGGGATTCCAGCCCGGTGCGCTGGAGTCCAAACTGCTCCGGAGTGATCTCGAAGTGGCGCAGGTTTCCCTGTTTCAACTCCACCACCTGGGTGGGGCCGGAGATGGTGATCTCATCCAGGCCATCATCTGCGTGGACCACCAGCACATGGTGGCTACCCAGCCTGCCCAGAACCGTAGCCAGAGGCTCCAGCCACTGTGCGTCGAATACCCCCAGCAGCTGGTTTGCGGCCCCGGCCGGGTTTGTCAATGGACCAAGGACATTGAACAGGGTGCGCACCCCCATCTCGCGCCTCGGGCCGATCACATGCTTCATGGCACTATGGTGGCGGGGAGCAAACATGAACCCTACTCCGACCTCTTCGATACACTTCGCCACCTGCTGGGGGGTGAGCTCCAGATTGACCCCTGCGGCCTCCAGCACATCGGCACTGCCCGATTTGCTGGAGATGGAGCGGTTGCCGTGTTTGGCAACATGAGCACCGGCTGCGGCAGCCACAAAGGCGCTGGTGGTGGAGATGTTGAAGGTGGAGGCGCCGTCTCCTCCGGTTCCGCAGGTGTCTACCAGATGCGGGGCATCGATCTCCACCGGGGTGACCAGATCCCGCATCACAGAGGCAGCCGCGCTGATCTCATCAACGGTTTCCCCTTTCATGCGCAGCCCGATAAGGAATGCACCGATCTGGGCATCGGTAGCCTTCCCCTCCATCAACAGTTGCATCACCTCCGCCATCTCCCTGCTGCTCAGGTCGCGGCGCTGGGTAACCGCCTTGATTGCCGATTGCATATCCATAGGGGAACCTGCTGTTGTCATGGCCAGGGATGAATTTTCCCGTGCTATCCGGAACTGGTCAAGCCGGCTGTCCGTTGCAGGCTCGGCCTGTTGAGTACAGCGATGAAGTTGGTCGGGGTGAGAGGATTTGAACCTCCGGCCCCTGCCTCCCGAAGACAGTGCTCTACCAGGCTGAGCTACACCCCGTCAATAGGTCCGGTTGACCGAAAACTCCGCGAGGGCGAGCAGCGCTTCTTTGTATGGAGAGTCGGGAACTCCCTCCAGCGCCGCCTTGGCCTTGTCGGCCTCTTCCCGGGCGGATTTGGCAGTGTACGCGATGGCGTCGGTTGTTTCAATGAGTTGACGGATTTGATCGATATCTTCCAGTCTCCCCTCCTCGATGGCGTGGCGTATCAATGCCCCCTGTTCGGGCGTGCTGTGACGCATGGCGTAGATCAGGGGTAGCGTCGGCTTCCCCTCTGCCAGGTCATCACCGGCGTTTTTGCCGATATTCTCATCGGGCGCGCTGTAATCCAACAGATCATCCACCAGCTGAAAGGCGGTACCCAGATGCATGCCATATCTCACCATGGCCTCCTCTAGGCTGGGGTTGCTATGGGTGATTATGGCGCCCAGCTGCGATGCCGCCTCGAAGAGTTTGGCGGTCTTGTAGCGAATGACGGTCAGGTACCGCTCCTCCGTGGTGTTCGAGTCGTGACAGTTGAGCAGCTGCAACACCTCCCCTTCCGCGATGGTATTGGTGGTGCTGGCGAGGATCTCCATGACCCGCATGTTGCCCACGTCGACCATCATTTCGAAGGAGCGGGAGTAGAGGAAATCCCCTACCAGAACGCTTGCTTCGTTGCCCCATAGAGCGTTGGCGGTCTCCTGACCGCGGCGCAGTTCGGAGCTGTCGACCACATCGTCGTGGAGCAGGGTGGCGGTATGGATGAATTCGATGATTGCCGCCAGCACGATATGGCGATCGCCCTGGTATCCCATGGCGCGTGCCGAGAGTAGCACCAGGATTGGCCGTAGCCGTTTGCCTCCACTATTGATGATATGATGACTGATCTGATTGATCAGCACCACTTCGGAATAGAGGCGTTGCCGGATAGTATCATTTACTGCGTCCATGTCGGACTGGATCAGTGCATAGATGTCGTCTATTTCCATGAAACCCCGATGGAATGGCGTCAACAGATAAGTTCGTGCATCCTATGGGGCAGCTCGACGGCTGTCAAGTTGGCGGCAGCGGGGGGATCTGAAAGGTGATCTCTGATTACGTCCTGCGCACGGCGGAGCCGCAGAAGAGGTTGTAGAGAGATGTTGTCGCAGAGAGGAGAGAGGTCTCCATGAACCCAGTCTATTGCCGGGCCCGCTATCTACTCAGCGCCCACCGGCTGCATCAGCTTCCTCCTGACGGAGGTGTGGAGGTGGCCTTTGCAGGGCGCTCCAACGCAGGCAAGTCTAGTGCCCTGAACACCATAACCGGGAATGGCTCCCTGGCGCGAACCAGCAAGATGCCAGGACGTACCCAGCAGATCAACTTCTTCTCTCTGGATGAGGGGCGCCATCTGGTGGATCTGCCCGGTTACGGGTATGCCAAAGTCCCCGAACGGATCAAACTGCAGTGGCAGACGACCCTGGAGCGCTATCTTCAGAGTCGTGTCTCCTTGCAGGGATTGATGTTGGTGATGGATATTCGTCATCCGCTGAAGGAGTTCGACCGGCAGATGCTGTTGTGGTGCCGGCAGGTGGGTATGCCGGTACAGATCCTGCTTACCAAGGCTGACAAGCTGAAGCAGGGCGCCCAGTGCCGCGCCCTGAGAGAAGTGCAGCGCCACCTGGAAGAGGTGGATATGCCCCAGGCGGGCGTGCAACTCTTCTCGTCGCCAAAGCGGATCGGGGTGGAGCAGGCCCGGAGCCGGCTGGATGAGTGGCTGGGGTTTGCCGATTCGGTGCATCCCTGAAATTCGGGGAGGGTTCTGTCGGGGTTATACATCGAGATACAAAAAAATCCCGGCCTGTGACAGACCGGGAGTAATAAGGGCCCGGCTTGGGGAACCGGGCTTGGGGAGGGACTTGAAATCCGCTTCCTTCAAGGAGTACTGGCCAATAGGACTTGGTCCCCTGGAGAAAGTTCCTGCTTCATGAAATAAATTTTTCGGTTTTTCTGTGTCAGCGCTGTTCAATGCGCCTGATCCCAGTTCTCTCCGACCCCGACATCCACTGTCAGCGGCACCTTCAGGTCGGCGGCACTGGCCATCCGCTGCCGCAGCTGTTCGCACAGGCTGTCCACATCTGTCAGGCTCACTTCGAATACCAGTTCGTCATGTACCTGCATGATCATGCGGGCCGCCACTCCACCTTGTTGCAGCCAGTGATGGATATCGATCATGGCGCGCTTGATGATGTCGGCGGCTGAACCCTGCATGGGAGCATTGATCGCTGTGCGCTCGGCATACTGCCGACGCTGGGCATTGGCGGCGTTGATCTCG
>JALSRO010000097.1 GCA_026984715.1 Chromatiales bacterium
AAGAAGCCGCTCTCCCGCAGCGAGTCGGAGCAGCCGTTCGAGTATACCCGGACCCGCCGGGTGGTCATCGACCCGGAGACCATGCGGGAGAACCGGCTGATTGCCGGAAGTGATCAGCAACCCATCATCGACGCCTACAAACTGCTGCGTACCCGCGTTCTCCACCGCATGCAGCAGAACAACTGGCGGGCGCTGGGAATCACCAGCCCGGGGGCGAATGTGGGCAAGACGCTGACCTCGGTGAACCTGGCCATCAGCATCGCCATGAAGCACGAGAACACGGTGGTTCTGGTGGATGCGGATCTGCGCCGACCCAGCGTCCACCGCTGCCTTGGCATCGAGCCGGAATATGGGCTGCTGGACTACCTCGACGGCAAGATCGCCGTGGATGAGATGTTGATCAATCCAGGGATCGATGGCTTTGTCGTGATTCCAAGCCACAGCCCGGGCCAGACCCGCTCTTCCGAGCGCCTCTCATCCACCAGGATGGAGCGCTTGGTGCGAGAGTTGACGGCACGTTATCCTGACCGTCTGGTGTTGTTCGACCTGCCGCCCATCCTGGTTGGTGACGATGTGGAGGCATTCTCCCCCTATCTGGACGCCTTTCTCCTGGTGGTGGAGGATGGAAAAACAGATGTGACGGAGTACGCAAAGACCATCGAGATTCTCGAAAATGAGGATGTGCTCGGGACGGTGCTGAACAAATCGGAAGAGATTGGGCAAGGTTATGACTACTACTATTGACCCGGTAAAGGGGTTTATCGTTTGCCGCCGGCGACTGTTTTCCGGGAGAGGTATCTGCTGCCATGTATGAGTCCTACTACGGTTTTCACGAAAAGCCCTTTGCCTTGGCTCCGGATCCTGCATTTCTGTTTGCAACCCAGAAGCATCACCGGGCGCTGACTCTGTTGCAGTACGGCTTGATGAATCAAGTAGGATTCTCCGTGGTCACCGGCGCCATCGGTTCCGGGAAGACCATGCTGTTGCGCAAGCTGCTGCAACAGCTGGATGACGATGTTACTGTCGGGATGGTCTCCCATGTGCAGTGTGACACCTTCGAAGAGATGCTGCGCTGGATCCTGCTCGCTTTCGAGCTCGACTATCACGGCAAGGACAAAGTGGAGCTTTCCGAGCAGTTCGTCGAATTCCTGATCAAGGAGTATGGAGAAGGTCGCAGGGTAGTATTGATCATCGACGAGGCGCAGCATCTTGGCCCGGCGGCGCTGGAGCAGCTACGCATGTTGTCCAACGTCAACGTGGACAAGCACCAGTTGTTGCAGTTGATTCTGGTGGGGCAGCCAGAGTTGCTGCACCTGCTGCAACGGCCGGAGCTGGAGCAGTTTGTCCAGCGGATCGGCGTAGACTACTATTTGGAAGCGCTCGATCAGGATGAGGTCAAGGGCTACATCCAGCATCGCTTGCGGGTTGCCGGAGGCGATCCCGAGCTGTTCGATGAAGACACCTATGAGCTGATTTGGCGCAGTACCGGAGGGATTCCGCGACTGATCAATCTCCTTTGCGACATGACACTGGTCTATGGCTATGCCGAGCAGAAAAGCCGGATCGACAGACAGTTGGTGGAGGATGTCATTCAGGACAAACAGCGCGGTCTTTCGCCGATTGGGAAGATTGCTCAAGTAACCCCCGAACAAGACGATATTGACGGGAGGGAGAGCAGCAGGAGCACTACGGCATGGGGTAAGCGCTAGCACTCTTCCCCTGGATGGATGAGCCACGATAAATCATTTGGGCGGCGCGGCCGGTTCCAGACGAACAACCAGATTCCACCACTTGCTTCCACTAGCTAGAATTTTGTAATGAGTTCAACATCAGATAATACTCCGGTTATCAGGATCACTCCGCCCGGAAAATGGGAAGTTATCGACTTCCAGGAGCTGAAGGACTACCGGGACCTGTTCTTTTTTCTCGTGTGGCGGGATATCAAGGTGCTCTACGCCCAGACCATCATGGGGTTTGCCTGGGCGATCCTGAACCCGCTGGTTCAGATCATCATCTTCTCGATAATCTTCGGCAAGGTGGCCAAGCTGGATACCGATGGTATCCCCTATCTGCTCTTTTCCACGGTGGCAATCATTCCCTGGTCCTATATGTCGGAGGCGATGTCCCGATCGAGTCAAAGCCTCGTTTCGGGGCAGGGGATGTTGGGGAAGGTCTATTTCCCTCGTTTGATCTTTCCGATCACGCCCATTCTGGCGAAGTTGGTGGATTTTTCCATCTCGCTCGTTCTGCTTTTGGCGGTCATGCTCTACTATCGTATTGCTCCTACCTGGAATCTGCTGCTGCTGCCGTTTCTCGTGGTATTGATGATGTCGGTCCCGGCAGGGATAGGTTTCTGGCTGTCCGCCCTATCTATCCGCTTTCGTGACGTGAAGTTTGCCATGCCGTTCGTGATTCGGATGTTGATCTACTCGGCGCCGATTTTGTATACCGCATCCTCCATCCCTGATGGTTACCGTTTTTTCTACTCTCTCAATCCCATCGTGGCCGTTATAGAGGGGTACCGAGCATGTTTGCTGGGAACCCCCATCCCCTGGGAATTCATCCTGCCGGGAACCGTTGTGTCGGCCCTGTTGCTGGTTTCGGGCGCCATATATTTCCGCAAACTGGAACGGGTGTTCGTCGATGTCATCTAGTCTTGCTGTAAGTAATCGAAAATGAGTAACGACACTATTGCGGTCAATGTGGAGGAGGTGTCCAAGGTCTATCGCCTCGGTGTGAAGGAGCAGAGCAGTGAGCACATGGTTCAGATGCTGTGGGGGTTCGTGCGCAGTCCGCTGCAGAATTTTCGCAAATACCGCGCTCTTTATACCTTCGACGATATCGATCTGGACGGCAAAGAGCAGAGCGACGATATCCTCTGGGCGCTGCGGGACATCTCGTTCAAGGTCAACAAGGGTGACGTTGTTGGAATCATCGGCGGGAACGGGGCAGGCAAGTCCACTCTATTGAAGATCCTCTCCCGCATTACTCCTCCGACGAGGGGGAACGTCAGCATCCACGGCCGGGTTTCCAGCCTCCTGGAGGTCGGCACGGGATTCCATCCGGAGCTCACCGGGCGGGAGAATGTCTTTCTCAACGGAACCATCCTGGGAATGCGCAGAAAAGAGGTGGCGCGCAAGTTCGATGAAATCGTCGCTTTCTCCGATGTGGAGAAGTTTCTGGATACTCCGGTGAAACGCTACTCCAGCGGTATGCGAGTGCGGCTCGCGTTTGCCGTAGCGGCACATCTGGAGCCTGAGATCCTCATCGTTGACGAGGTGCTGGCCGTGGGCGATGCCGCTTTTCAGCAGAAGTGTATGAACAAGATGCAGGATGTGGGCAAGGAGGGGCGCACCGTGCTGTTCGTTTCCCACAACATGCCCGCGGTGACCTCCCTCTGTGACCGGGTGGTGTGGCTCGACCACGGCCGCAAGGTGGCTGAAGGGCCGGCCCAGGAGATCGTCGGAAAATATCTTCTGGAGGGGGTCGAGACCACGGCCCACCGGGTCTGGAAAGATCCCTCCTCGGCTCCGGGGGGGGAGTTTGCCCGGCTGTGTGAGGTGCGAGTGGTGTCGGAGAGTGGAGAGATAGTGGGGCATTGTGATATCCAGGAGCCGATAGGGCTTCAGATGGAGTACGAAGTCCTGAAGGGGGGGGAGGTGATGTTGCCCCATTTTCGGTTGAGGAACGACAACGGGGTGCTGGTGTTTGTCACCTTGGATCACGATCCGGAGTGGTATCAGCGGCCCCGCCCGGCCGGCAGGTATGTGAGCACAGCCTGGATTCCAGGAAATCTACTCAACGAAGGGCCGCACTTTGTTGAGTGCAATCTCATGACACGCCATCCCGATATTCCCCAATTCCATCTGGCGGATGTGGTCTCTTTTGCGGTTACCGGGAGTATGGCGCCGGGAACGGCGCGTGGCGACTGGCCCGGCAGGTTGAAAGGGATCGTCAGTCCGGCGCTGGAGTGGAGAACGGAGTTCAGCGAGGGGTGATTGCGCTCACCGTCTGAGCCACCTCTGCCATCAAATCGTGTTCATCGCTTGCGGTGATTGTCACTTCGGCAAATTCGCCGGCTGTCAGCGGTGCACCATTTGCGATATGTACTACGCCATCGATCTCCGGGGCATCGGCTCTGCTGCGGGCGATTGCCGCGCCTGATTCATCCACCTCGTCGACGAGAACGGTCAGGGTTTCTCCTCTTTTTTCCGCCAGCTTCGCGGCGCTGATCTCTGCCTGCAGCGCCATGAACCGTTCCAGCCGTTGCTGTTTCAGCTCTTCCGGTACGGGGTTGGGGAGTGTGTTGGCGGCCGCGCCCGCGATGGGTGAATA
>JALSRO010000098.1 GCA_026984715.1 Chromatiales bacterium
CTCCGGTAGCTCCGCAGCGCCTCCTCTCCCAGCCGCCGCCTCTGCTCCTTCTCCCGGCAGAGCCGATCCATGGCATCCGCCAGCTGCGCTGCATCGTATGGGGGTACCAGCCAGCCGTTCCTGCCGTGCTCTATCACGCTGCCGATGGCACCCACATCGGTAGCAATGATGGCACGACCGAAAGCCATCGCCTCGAGCAGTGCGATCGGCAAGCCCTCCTTATAGGAGCTGATGACGAACAGATCGGCGCTCACCAGGAAGGGGGCTATCCGCTCCTGGTAACCGGCAAAAACAACCTGAACCGCTACGCCGAGATGTTCTGCCCTGGCCGCCAGCATCTCCCGCTCCTCCCCTTCTCCCACAAACAGCAGACGGAGATCCCGCCCCTTGAAGCGACGGGCGAATGCCTCGAGCAGAGTGGTGTTACCCTTGTCCCGATCGAGCCGCCCGACACGCAGGATGATCGCCGTATCCGGCCCAATCCCGTAGCGCTCCCTGAGCTCCGTCCGTTCCTGGGTGCTGCAGGCGGTGTCGATATCCGTTCCATTCCAGATCAGCGAAATCCGATCTCGTGGCAGCCCGGCACTGCTCACCTCTTGCCGAAGCTGCGGCGATACCACAACTACATGATCGAAAATATGTAACGCCAGTTTATCTATTTTCTCATAGAGCTTCAGCCTGAAAGTGGTGCTGTACCATGTGTGACAGGTGGCGATACGCGTTACCGGCGTGATAAACCCCGCCAGCGCAGCCAGCACGTCGGTGCGATAACCGTGGCTGTGCACGATCTGAATACCGTTGTCCCGCAGGTAACCGGCCAGCCACCACGCCATGCCGGGAAGCCCCAAACGACCTGCCTTCACCACCTGACAGACGACACCGCTCTCCTTCAGGGCACTACACACGGAGACGGCACCGGGGCTGTCGATGGCGAGTACCGACACATCGTATCCCCGCGAGCGGGTGTATGCAGCAAGCTCCACCAGAACGCGTTCCGCACCATAGAAGCCACCCGAACTGATCAGATGGAGAATCTTCACCCCTCCTCCTTGCGAACATCACGACTGGAAGGTTCGGAGGACAACCATTTTGTCTCGAGATCACGGCCAATCATCTCACCCAGACGCAAGATATCCTCCCGATAGTTGGCGACCAACCGCGCCCGCACCTCCCCGGACATCTGCGGGCGGCACCGATAGCTGGTGTTGGCCCGTGCCAGAAAATTCCACAACCCCTTCCGTAACGGGGGGGGGACGACCAGTTTCCCCGCCGCAATCAACCCGGGCGGCGCATGGTAGAGCAGGTTGTGCAGAAACATACTCCGCCGGCTTCGATTGGGATTCTCCACCACGAACTCCGGCTGGTAGTCTGGATCGACACCGAGAAACTGCAGTACCTCGCGATAGACCCCCGCCGTATCGCTACGGAAATCATCGAACAGTACGATATGCACCTGCCGGCCACCAAAGGCATCCAGGTAACGTTCCACCTGTTGTGAGTATCTGGCGATCTCCGAATAGTAGAGTCCGGCGACCGGATAGGGGTTCTTCCTCGGCAGGCGAAGGCCATTCCTGCGATCCGGCTCTGCGTCCAGCGCCTCGGAAAAATCGCGGATCTCCTCGTTTCCCCAGGCCAGTCTCTGGCTGTGGTAGGAGTAGACCATCTCGACGGGGTTGCGAAGCATGATGAGTATTTTTGCATCGGGGGAGAACTCCCGTATCTCCATTGCAGCCTTTTCCGAATAGAGATACCAGACAGATGCCTCACCCACCACCGGCTCGCCGGAACTCTCGGCAAAAAGATCGAGATAGGCCTCCCTGTCACGCACATAGAGTGGTGAGTGGATGTCACTCCCAAAATGGTGCGGTTCTTTTACCTGGGGAAAAAAGATCTCCGGGTGGCTTCCCAAATAGGTGTACATGGAGGTAGTACCGCACTTGGGTGCGCCAACGATGAAGAAATTTGGCCGTGTTTTTTCTCTTTTCATCGTGATGACTATCCAACAACTGTCGGTCGAATACCGAGATTCTGATAAACGAAAACCGCAAAAAGAAGATTCCACAGGAACAGCGTCAACATGGATGCCGTTGCCGCACCCTCGACACCCCACAGGGGGATGAGGGCCGCATTGAGAACGATATTCACGATCACACTGACGGCAGCCCCCTTCGCCGCCAGTCCGCCATGTTCGGTCATGGTCAACAACACCCCCACAGCACCGAATGCGGTATTGAGTATCTGCCCAGTCAGCAGAACCAGCAGAGCGAAATAACCGCCAGCATACTGTTCGCCGAAAAGAGAGAGGAAGGGCCTTCCAAACAGGATCAATACCAGCACGATGGGCAGCGTTGCGGCAAAGATCGCGCGGCTGCTCTTTGTCACGAGCCGCTGGAGCCGTGGCCGTTCTCCCTGCGCATACATTTTCGCCACCACCGGTGAGAGCACCCCGTTGGCAGCGACGAGAATGAAGGAGGCCAGCATGGCTCCCTGGGAAACCACGTTGTAGACAGCAACATCCACTGCACCCCGCATGACACCGAGCATGATGATATCCACACGGGAATTGACAATCTGCAGACCGGCCAGCAGTACCAGTGGAGCCGCTCCACCCAGCCATGAAGCAGGTGCATATTCGGCCACGGCGCTGTTCACCGGCTCCGGAACGACCCGTTTCAACAATACGATGCCCACAGCAAATGCGATTGCAACCGCACAGATATTGGCCATCACAGCCTCGGTCGCATCAAAGCTTTCCCAAAAGAGGAGATGAGCCAACGAAACAAAAAGAATGAACAGCACCGGACGCAACACCATTTCAGGAAAGGTGCCCCGGACTACATGATGCAGTCCAATCATTACGGCGCTGCGCAACCTCGCCAGGGCGATGAGTGGAACGAGTACCATGGCAACACGCAGTGGTTCTACCAAGACCGTATCGATATGGCTGCCGAAAAGAGAGGCCGCGAAGTATACGGCAATGGCGACAATCACCCCCAAGGCGGCGACAATCGAGTTTGAAAATCGCTGAATGCCCCGCATCATTCCCCACTGCCCGTCTGCATCGAAGATAGAGATCTTCCGAATCATCAACTTGTCCAGACCAAATACTACCGGTACTACCAGAAGATTGACCCATGCCAGTGCATAGGCATACCCCCCATACTGCTCCGGCGTAAGCAGCCGGGCCAGTAGCAGGGTGCTGACAAATCCCAGTGCAATCGAGGCAATCTTCATCAGAAAATTTCCGGTAGTAGCCCGGATAAGCCACTGCCTCAGGCCTGTCGAGTCGAACGTCATTTTTTTTCTGAACGATTCAGTATGATACTGCAGCTCATTACACCTCCAGTTTTCTGGCGGAATATCGCCCCAAAAAGGTGTTGTGTCTAAGCCAGTATTTGGCCGATATGGCAACACCGTTTCCCCACCACGCCATTCTGGACTTCAACCGGGCAACCAATCCCACTCCCGCCCCTGACAGCTCGGTGGAGTACCCCTTCTCCTTCAGCATCTCCTCCAGACAGGATGTGATAATCTGCTTCTCCGGTTCGGACATCTCCCGCTCCCATCGATAGACTCCCTTTTTCGAAAGACCGACCATGCTCTGATCGTAGGTTGTATCTCCGCTCCGCAGAGCCCCGTCTCCCTCTCTGTCGATCTGCTGATAGTCCAGATCGGTTCCGATGAAGGCATTGAGCCGATCGAGCAGTTTTTGATTCCGGCATACCAGATCCTCGTATCGGAACTCCATGTACCTGTCTCCCGCCGCATCCCGTAACCAGTTACCAAACTCCATCGCACGATACCAGAATCTCGCTGCGCTGATCAGTTGATACACAGGATCACTACTGCGGCTGGATACCCAACCCTTGTTTCTGAGGGACAAGGCAACATCCCTTCCATCCCTGATCACATGCAGGAATCTGGCGTCGGGAAACCATTCGACCAGGTTCCTCACCTCGAAAATATGCTCGGGCGTTTTTTCCAGCCAGCGCTCCTTTCCCTGCGCACGAGCCACCTGCTCCATGAACATCCCGAGAAACTCTCCATAGTTGGCGAAATGGCGATTTGCGCTGTCCAGAAATCTTGCGCCATCCAGACCGGAACGCCGGAACTGCTGCGAAGCAACCCAACCACACAGGAACCTGTCGCGCTTTCTTCGGTTGGAAATATCTCCATACAGGGGCTTGCAGATATCGAGCAGATGGGTCTCAGCCTTGTAGTGGGGAAACTGCCCGGAGACGAGCAAGACGGAGTAGGCCAGGCTGGTTCCCGATCGCGGTGCCCCCAGCAGAAAAACTGGAGTTTTCACCTT
>JALSRO010000099.1 GCA_026984715.1 Chromatiales bacterium
TACCATCCTCGACATGTTCAACATGTTCTCGGGGGGGGCATTGCAGCGGCTGACAGTGTTCGCGCTGGGGATCATGCCCTACATCTCGGCATCGATCATCATCCAGCTGATGACCAAGGTATCGCCGAAACTGGAACAGTTGACCAAGGAAGGGGCTGCGGGTAAACGCAAAATCAGCCAGTACACCCGCTATTTCACCCTGGTACTGGCCAGCTTTCAGTCGCTGGGAGTTGCAATAGCGTTGGAGCAGCAGAGTGCGGGGGGCATCCCGGTGGTCATCGATCCTGGGCTGGCGTTCCGGCTGGTGGCTGCCCTCACGCTGGTTACCGGTACCATGTTTCTGATGTGGCTAGGAGAGCAGATCACCGAGCGGGGTATCGGCAACGGCATTTCGCTTATAATTTTTGCTGGTATCATCTCCGGGCTTCCGGCGGCGATCGGGGGAACTCTGGAGCTGGGGCGTACCGGTGAGCTGAGTGCCTTTTTCATTATCATCCTGTTTGCACTGGCCCTTGCGGTTACCGCGTTCGTGGTGTTCGTGGAGCGGGGGCAGCGGCGTATAACGGTCAACTATGCCAAGCGTCAGCAGGGGCGTCGCATGCTCGCTGCGCAGAGCACTCATCTTCCGCTGAAGGTCAATATGGCCGGTGTCATTCCGCCCATCTTTGCATCGAGTATCATACTGTTCCCCGCAACCCTGGGTGGTTGGTTTGGCAGCAGCGAGGGGATGCGTTGGCTTCAGGATCTTTCGGCAACGCTCTCCCCGGGGCAGCCGCTCTATGTGTTGTTGTATGCGCTTGCAATCCTGTTCTTCACCTTTTTCTACACGGCGTTGATGTTCAACCCAAAGGAGACCGCGGACAATCTCAAGCGTTCGGGTGCGTTCGTTCCGGGTATTCGTCCCGGTGAGCAGACCGCGAGATATATAGACAAGGTTTTGTCGCGTCTTACCTTGGGGGGCGCCATATACCTCACGGCAGTCTGCTTGCTGCCGGAGTTCCTCATTGTCTACTGGAATGTTCCATTCTATTTCGGTGGTACATCGCTGCTGATCATCGTGGTGGTGGTAATGGATTTCATGGCGCAGGTTCAGGCCCACCTGATGTCACATCAATATGAAGGGCTGATGAAGAAGACCAACCTCAGAACCCACGGACGTGGGGGGTCGGGCAGGAAATAGATAATTTGGAGATTCGCGATGAAGGTTCGTGCTTCTGTTAAAAAGATTTGTCGAAACTGCAAGATAGTTCGCCGCAAGGGTGTGGTGCGCGTTATCTGTACCGATGGAAGGCATAAGCAGCGACAGGGATAAAAATATCCCCTGTGTCAGGGTGCCGCCTTTGGTTGTTGTGCTAGCTCTTTTCAGCAAGTATAATTGTCAGTTTTCGCAAAATGGTTTGCGAGTAGAGAAGTTTTGTAGGAGTCAGCCTGTATGGCCCGTATAGCTGGTGTCAATATTCCCGTCCAGAAGCATGTCGAGATCGCGTTGACCTCGATCTATGGCATTGGGCGTACCCGTGCGCGCAGGATTTGCGAAGAAGCCAAGGTGAAGTGCGACAGCAAGGTAAGAGATCTTACCGAGGATCAGCTCGATGCCCTGCGCAACGCCGTCGCCAAGTTTTCGGTAGAGGGGGATCTGCGTCGCGAGGTTTCCATGAATATCAAACGGCTGATGGATCTCGGTGTCTACCGTGGCCTGCGGCATCGTCGTGGCCTGCCGGTGCACGGTCAGCGTACCCGTACCAACGCCAGAACCCGTAAGGGGCCGCGCAAGCCGATTCGTAAATAGAGTTCATAGCTGGGTAATAGAATGGCAAAACCAAAACAGAAGTCTGGTTCCAGGGCGCGCAAGCGCATCCAGAAGAATGTCGTGGATGGGGTCGCGCACATCCATGCGTCGTTCAACAATACTATCATTACCATAACCGATAGGCAGGGCAATGCGCTGTGCTGGGCTACCGCGGGAGGCTCTGGGTTCCGCGGTTCGCGCAAGAGCACCCCTTTTGCAGCCCAGGTGGCTGCGGAACGAGCCGGTGCACAGGCACAGGAGTTTGGCATGAAGAATGTGGAGGTGCTTGTCAAGGGGCCCGGTCCGGGACGTGAGTCGGCGGTTCGCGCGCTCAACAACGTTGGCCTCAAGGTTACCAATATCGAGGATGTAACCCCAATCCCCCACAATGGTTGTCGCCCACCCAAGCGGCGTCGCGTCTAATCCTGGAGATATCAGATGGCAAGGTATATTGGACCCAAGTGTCGCCAGTGCCGCCGTGAAGGTGGCAAGCTCTTTCTGAAGGGCGAGAAGTGTTTCTCCAGCAGCTGTCCCATCGAGGAGCGCGGCTTTCCTCCCGGCCAGCATGGTCAGCGGCGTACTCGCCTGAGTGACTACGCGTTGCAGCTGCGTGAAAAACAGAAGATACGCCGTATCTATGGTGTGCTGGAGAAGCAGTTTCGGATCTACTACAAGAAGGCGGATCGTCTCAAGGGCTCCACCGGTGACAACCTGCTCCAACTGCTGGAGTCGCGTCTGGACAATGTGGTATTCAGAATGGGGTTTGCGTCGTCGCGCTCGGAAGCACGTCAGCTGGTTCGCCACAACGGTGTTACGCTGAACGGGCGCAAGATGAATATCCCGTCACATCTGGTCCAGCCCGGAGATGTGGTGGCCGTCTCCGAGCGGGCAAAAAATCAGCTGCGGGTTCAGGCGGCGCTCGATATGCAGGAGCAGCGCGGCTTCGATGAGTGGCTCGAGGTGGATACCAAGCGCAAGGAAGGTATCTTCAAGGCACGTCCCGAGCGTAGCGAGCTGCCCGCCGACCTCAAGGAACACCTGGTGGTGGAGTTATACTCCAAGTAGTCAGCAACTCCGGTTGTACGCAACACGAGCGAATTAGAAGAGGTTTTCATGCAGGGCTCTATTACTGAATTTCTAAAGCCAAACCTGGTGGGTGTGGTACAGCACAACCCGCGCCATGCGCAGCTGACCCTGGAGCCGCTGGAGCGCGGCTTCGGTCATACGCTGGGTAACGCGTTGCGCCGGATTCTGCTCTCTTCAATGCCCGGGGCGGCGATTGTCGAGGCGGAGATAGAGGGGGTTCTTCACGAGTATACCACCGCGGAAGGCGTGCAGGAGGATGTGATTGACATCCTGCTCAATCTGAAGGGGGTGGCCCTCAAGATGAACAATCGTGACAAGGCCACCCTGAGCATCAGCAAGAAAGGCCCCGGAGTGGTTACGGCTGCAGACATCCAGCTGGACCATGATATCGAAGTCGTCAATCCGGAACATGTTATCGCGAACCTGAGCAAGACCGGAGAGTTGAATATCACTCTCTGGGTCGAGTCCGGTCGCGGGTATCGGCCGGCCAACCAGCGGCTGTTCGACATGGATGCGGATCGGCCTATCGGGCGCCTCAAGCTGGATGCCAGTTTCAGCCCGATCAAGCGGGTCTCCTATACTGTGGAGAGTGCCCGCGTCGAACAGCGTACCGATCTCGACAAATTGATTCTGAACCTCGAGACAAACGGCGCAATCGATCCCGAGGAGGCGGTGCGGCGCGCTGCCACCATCCTGCAGGACCAGTTGTCATCGTTCGTCGAGTTCGAGCGAGGCGGTGAAGGCAAGGAGGGTGAAGGAGATGGTCAGGGCGATACCTTCGAGCCCATCCTGTTGCGTCCTGTCGATGATTTGGAGCTTACGGTGCGTTCTGCCAACTGCCTCAAGGCCGAGCATATCTACTATATCGGTGACCTTATCCAGCGCACTGAAGTCGAGTTGATGAAAACTCCCAATCTGGGCAAGAAGTCTCTTACCGAGATCAAGGATGTGCTGGCTTCTCATGGGCTGTCATTGGGTATGAAGCTGGAGAACTGGCCTCCGGCCAATCTGGAGGACAAGGGCCGGGAGCAGACCGCCGGATAGTCCAAAACGGTTTTTCATCCACCAAATTTTCAGGGTAATTCGTTATGCGTCATCGTAAAAGTGGGCGGCAACTGAACCGCAACAGTAGCCACCGCCAAGCCATGTTCAAGAATATGGCGGCGTCGTTGTTCCGGCATGAGCTCATTCGTACTACCGTGCCGAAGGCCAAGGAGCTGCGGCGGATTGCCGAACCGCTGATAACTCTTGCAAAGAGTGACTCGGTGGCCAACCGTCGTTTGGCATTTGCGCGTATCCGCGATCGGGAGATGGTGACCAAGCTGTTCAAGGAGCTGGGTCCTCGTTACCAGTCGCGTCCCGGCGGCTATCTGCGTATCCTGAGGTGCGGATTTCGCCCCGGTGACAATGCGCCCATGGCATATGTAGA
>JALSRO010000100.1 GCA_026984715.1 Chromatiales bacterium
CAACAGCTGGCGAAGCTTCAGACCGAGCAGCAGGAGGTCACCGGACGTATAGACCAGGCCAACAGCACCCTGGAGAAACTGGCGGCTGTCGAAGAGACCATCTCCGCCCTCACCGACAAGGTGGAACAGGCAGGCAAGCGCCAGGAAGAGCTGCTGAAGGCCCTGGAGGGGATGCACCTCCGGGTCAATCAGGAACTCGATGTCTGGAAACTGAGCGAGTCGGAGTACCTGCTTCAAGTCGCCGCCCGCCGCCTCTCCCTGGAGCACGACATCGAAGGGGCAGCTGCTGCCTTGAAAGCGGCCGACAAGAGTATTGCGGAGATTGGTGATCCACGCTGGCTGCCGGTTCGGCAATCCATTGCAACGGCCCTGACCGAACTGCAGGCAGTACCGATTCCGGATATCGAAGGCGACGCCATGACCCTCGCCTCTCTGGAAAAAGCTGTCGACAAACTTCCCCTGCCTCAACCCGAACGCCATCTCAAATCCACTGCGCTGGACACCGAGGCACTGAGCCGTTCCGAGGATCTACAGAGCTGGAGTGACAAGGTGGTGGATGCCCTCAAGAAGCTGGTGGTCATACGACGTGGCGACAACCAGGCCGTCGCCGCATTGCTGCCGCCCGAACAGGCAGTGTTCCTGCGCCAGAATCTGCGTCTCAAGCTGGAAGGGGCCCGCTACTCCCTGCTTCGTAACGACCCGGCACTGTTCCGTGAGAGTATCAAAACTGCCCAGGAGTGGGTGGGATCCAACTTCGATACCCACGCTGCAGCCACCCGGGCGATGCTGGAGACTCTGCAGAAGCTGGCCGAGACACAGTTCCCCAAGGCATTACCGGATATCACCGCCCCTCTGCAGCAGCTACGCGAACTGCGCAACGTAACAGCCGCCCCTCCCCAACGGACGGCTCCTGATTCCACAGCGGAAGGAGCGGAGTCATGAGGTGGCTGACTATTCTGGTAGCGGCGCTGTTGGCGGCAGTGGGCATTTCGGTGCTGCTGAAGGATCAGACTGGGTACGTCATGCTGACCTGGGGTGAGTGGACCGTCGAGACCTCTTTGGCGCTCTTCGTACTGCTGCTGTCGGCCCTGTTCATAGTGGCTTATCTGGTGGTGCGCACGCTTGTCACCCTTTTCAACATCCCCAAGGGCACCGGCCGATGGAACGAAGAGCGTCGCAGGAAGAAAAGCAAACGCACCCTGGTTCAGGGGCAGGTGGAACTGGTCGAAGGACAGTGGCAGGCAGCCGAGAAACACCTGTTGAAACATGTGGACAAGAGTGACGCGCCGCTGCTGAACTATCTCGGAGCCGCACAGGCGGCACAACAACAGGGGGCCATCGAGCGCCGCGACCACTATCTGCAGCTCGCCTACAAAGAGGACAAGAAGGCCGCCATTGCGGTACAGCTGACCCAGGCCGAGCTGCAACTGGCAGAGGGAAAACCGGAGCAGGCACTCAAGACCTTGAGCTACCTGAAGGAGGTTGCGCCCAGACACGTGCGTGTGCTGACCCAGCTCGCGCAGGTCTATGAAAAACTGGGGGCATGGAAAGAGCTTCGCGAGCTGCTTCCCACCCTTCGGCGCCGTCACCTGCTCTCCGACGAGGAGCGGAAGCGGCTGGAGCAGAAGAGCTCCCTCGGGCTGCTCGAAGAAGCCATCCGCTCTGGCAGTGACAAACAGATCAGGGAAGTATGGAGCTCCCTCCCCAAGGAGATGCGCGGAAACCCCGACCTGGTGTATCGCTATGCGGAGACGTTGCTGCAACACAACCAGGGGGACGATGCCGAGGCAATATTGCGCAGCACCTTGCGCAAGCAGTGGGATGGAAAGCTGGTACGGCTCTATGGAGAGGTGGAGGGAGCCAGGGTCGAACGCCAGCTCTCCGTGGCAGATAGCTGGCTTGAATCCCACCCTCAGGACGCCGATCTTCTCCTGACCCTGGGCAGGCTTGCGCTACGCAACCAACAGTGGAGCAAGGCACGTCGTCACCTTGAATCGGCGCTGGCCATCGGGCCGAGCGCTGAAGCTTGCCAGGAACTGGCTGGCCTGCTGGATCAGATGGGGGAGAAGGATCGTGCGGTTGAATACTACCGGGAGGGGATGCGCTTGGCGTTGAAGAGGCCCGGCAAGGGGATTGCACTCACCGCCCCCGCAGGGGAATCCCCCGGCAAGGAGCTGCCAGCCTCCGCCCCGCAACCTCTTCCACCAACCGGTTGAGTCTCCTCCTCTACTGACCCGGTTCCCCTCCTGCAACCCGGCAACATATCGTTGCCGGGTCGACCGAAACGGAGAGGGACGTTCAGTGATGCGTCACCGTGCGGCCATTGAGTGCCTGGACGGGCCGCGCATTGTTCCCGACCAGTGAGGCCAGCACCGCAACCTGGTCACCGGAGACCTCGACCGGCGTCTTCAACACCATCCAGCTCACCGATTCGGAGCAGGGAGGCGTGGTCAATGAACCGCTGTAAGCGAAGTAGCTGCGATCCTCCGGCAGCAGTGCGGTGGCATCGATAGTTATATCGGTACGCTCCACCTTCTCCCCTGCCTTCTTGGGCACCACCTTCCACAAGGTATCGATGATGGGGTTCTTGCCTCCCTCTTTCATCATGACACCGATAACCCCCAGGTCACCGGCAGCATCCTTGTGAACCAGATGGGCGACCATGGGAAATGGTTTCCCGTTGATGGTGTGTTCGCTGGGAGTATGGAAATGGAACTGCACCAACTCGTAACTGGCATCACCCACCTTGATGGAGCTGCCGGCAGGATAGTTCACCTGAATGGTGTGTCCGTTGTTGAGGATGGAGAGCGGTGCCTCCTGGTAGTGAAACTCGATTGCGGGCAGCTTCTCCTTGACCGCGCGATGGATCTGGATATCTATGGGAGACTGGCTCTGGCCGGTCTTGCACGCGGTAAACTCTTCTTTCAGTTCACCCCAGTAGTCGGGACCATCCTCCCCATCATAGTCCCAGGTGACTTCACCATGCCCGGAGGCATGGGCCTGATCCACTGCATGGCTTTCGGCATACTCCCTGCCTTCACTTCTCCGTTCGCTGGTCCGCTCCTCGCGTTCGGAGGAACAGGCAACGATCAGTGGTAAAACGATAAAAGTAGAAAAAAGCAAGCGATTCATGACTTCTTCTCCCAGTTGAACAGGAGCATCTACTATCTGTCAGCCGATTCCGGAAGTCAAATTCCCAGCTCATCCCAGAGAGCATCGACCCTCCGAACCACTTCCTCCGACATGCGGACGGGTCTGCCCCACTCCCGATCGGTTTCACCTGGCCATTTGTTGGTGGCATCAAATCCAATTTTCCCCCCCAATCCGGAGACCGGCGAGGCAAAATCCAGATAGTCAATGGGGGTATTCTCGATCAGGGTGGTATCGCGCACCGGATCCATACGGGTGGTCATCGCCCAGATGACATCGTTCCAGTCGCGCACATCGATATCATCATCGGTGATTATCACGAACTTGGTGTACATGAACTGGCGCAGAAATGACCACACCCCGAGCATCACCCGCTTGGCATGGCCGGCATACTGTTTGTGAATGCTCACTACCGCCATACGGTAGGAGCAACCTTCCGGCGGCAGATAGAAATCCACCACCTCCGGAAACTGCTTCTGCAAAATGGGCACGAATACCTCATTGAGCGCCACTCCGAGGATGGCCGGCTCATCCGGTGGACGGCCGGTGTAGGTGCTGTGATAGATCGGCTGTTTCCGCCGGGTGATGCGCTCGATAGTAAAAACCGGAAACTCATCCACCTCATTGTAGTAACCGGTGTGATCGCCAAAAGGGCCTTCAGGAGCCGCCTCTCCCGGCAGGATATGCCCCTCCAGCACATATTCAGCGGAAGCTGGAACCTGTAACTCGGAACCCAGACAGTTCACCACCTCGGTTTTGGAGCCACGCAGCAGTCCGGCAAAGGCGTATTCCGAGAGGGAATCCGGCACCGGGGTAACTGCGGCGAGAATCGTCGCGGGGTCCGCCCCCAGCGCCACTGCTACAGGAAACGGTTCATCGGGCCTGGACTGGCACCACTCCCGGAAATCCAGTGCCCCTCCACGGTGCGCCAGCCAGCGCATGATCACTTTGTTGGGTGCAATCACCTGCTGGCGGTAGATGCCGATATTCTGGCGTGGCTTGTGTATCCCTTTGGTCACCACCAGCCCCCAGGTGATCAATGGTCCCGCATCACCCGGCCAACAAGTCTGCACCGGCAGCTGGCCCAGATCAACCTCGTCCCCCTCCAGCACCACCTCCTGACAGGGGGCATTTTTGATCACCTTCGG
>JALSRO010000101.1 GCA_026984715.1 Chromatiales bacterium
TCGGTCGCGGCGCTCAGCTGGCCGTTGCCGATGCGCTGCTCGAGGAGACGCACGGTGTCGCGGACGCCGCGCAGATCGTCCGCCTGCTCCTGCATGGTGTGTTGCATCTGCTCCAGCTTGAGCCACTGCCGATCCACCATGTACATGGCCAGCAGGATCATCCCCGCCAGCACCACCAACGAAACAAACAGCAGCAGATCTTTTACCGTAAAACGCCGTTCCATGCCTCGATCCGTTCAAAAAGAGATTACTATAGAGCGAAACCTAATATAATGCATCTCTTTCAAAACCGCAGGAATTTCCCATTGATCCCCATTAAAAAACGCCGTACTGTATGGCTGCATCAACCAGCAAGAAAGGAATAGCATCATGGGTTTTATGACCGGCAAGCGTGCGCTCATCGTTGGACTCGCCAGTAACCGCTCTATCGCCTGGGGCATCGCCAAGGCAATGCACCGGGAGGGAGCAGAACTCGCCTTCACCTACCAGAATGAAAAACTCCAGTCCCGCGTGGAGAATATGGCCGGTGAACTGGATTCCGACATCACCATCCCCTGCGATGTCAGCAGTGACAGCGAAATCGAATCGGTATTCGAACGGCTGGACGACTACTGGGACAGCCTCGATATCATCATCCACTCAGTCGCCTTCGCGCCGCGCAGCGAGCTGGAGGGCCCCTATCTGGACAGCGTCTCCCGCGAGGGTTTCAAGATCGCCCACGAGATCAGCTCCTATAGTTTCTCCGCCCTGGCAAAGGCGGGCCGGAACATGATGACCGGGCGCGACGGTGCCATGCTGACCCTGAGCTACCTCGGCGCCGAACGCGCCATGCCCAACTACAACGTGATGGGGCTGGCAAAAGCCAGCCTCGAGGCCAACGTGCGTTACATGGCCGACTCGCTTGGGCCGGACGGGATCCGGGTCAACGCGGTCTCCGCCGGGCCGATCCGCACCCTGGCCGCCGCCGGGATCAGCGACTTCCGCAAGATGCTGGACTATGTGGAGGAGAACGCGCCGCTGCGCCGCAATGTGACCATCGACGAGGTGGGCAATACCGCGGCGTTCCTCTGCTCGGATCTGGCCTCGGGCATTACCGGCCAGATTGTCTATGTGGATTGCGGCTTCAACACTATCGGAATGGGGGGCTATAAATAGGGCCGCCCATCACTGTCGGCCCCGACCCGATCACCCCGGCAACGATATATGCCGCATGAAGGCTTCAGGCTGGCGCCGGAAGAAGGCATCGTGGGCAGGCAAGGGGCGTTCCCTCGTCGAGCCTGCTCCAGCACGCCCCTGTAGTCGCGACACTCGGAGATCCTGGAACGCGGGGCTGGTGTGCCCGCCTGACGCCCCTGACCCTATGATATTCGACGAATCCGCTCTCCCAACCCCCCTCGGTATTGAAAATGGCAGTACATCCCCGTATTGCTGGCAGGCAGTTGTCAAACGGTGTTTTTCAACAGTAGTTGCTGTGAGTTTTGCGAATCGCAATCCCCGAGCCGACGGTTTTTCATAGACCGGCCAGTGTACTGGCAAGGTTATCGTGACACCTCCCTTCAAGGGGCCTCTTTCAGCCGGCTGATATCTGCAGCAACCTTCAGCAGTTTCACAAGGTCTGCATATTCGCTGCGCCCATAGCTGGCGGCAAGGGCTCGCCTCTCCCGCTCGAACTCCTTGCCGTCCAGGCTCCCGGGTTCACCATCCTTGACCCCGAACAGACCGATTACTGCCACATCATCTTCCATCTGTACCGCACTGTAGCGGGGTTTGGCAGCACTGTCGGGGCGGGGCATGCGAAATGCCTTGCGCACGATGGCCTGCTGCAGGGTGGTATCATTGCGTGTAACACCGTTTCTGCGTTCCCACTTCAGCTTGCGTTCCTTGGCCAGCACGGCAATCTCTTCCCCTTCTGCAGCCTTGTGGGCGATGCTTTCGGCCGCGGCAAAGGCCGCATCGCGTGCCTTCTTGTGACGCAGCTGTTCAGCTATCTTCTGCTTCACATCGGCCAGCGGCAACTGCTGCTCGGGAATATGCTCTTTCTTGTGCACTACAACCATATGAACCGGACTGAGTTCAACCGGTTCGCTGTTATAGTCCTGCTCCAGCACCTCCGGACTGAAGGCTGCGGCGACAACCTTTGGATCGGCAGCAATGCCCTCCTCACCACCACTACGACCGAAGAGAGGCGTCGATTGAATCTCCAGACCCAGCTGTTCGGCCGCCGGTTCCAGCGAATCGGGGTGCTCATAGCTCAGGTTGGCCAGCTGCTCGGCAGCATCGTAGAATCTCTTCTCCGCCTGTTGATGCCGATAGTCGGCCGCCACCTGATCACGTACCTTGGAAAAATCAGGAGTACCACCCGGTTTGATCCCGGTGACCTTGATGATATGGAAGCCGAACTCGGTACGTACCGGGTCGCTGACCTCCCCCTCTTTCAGGGAGAATGCCACTTTCTCGAAGGCGGGCTCCATGATCCCTTTTCCAAAGAAGCCGAGATCGCCTCCCTCCCTGGCCGAACCGGGATCCTGCGAAAACTTCCGGGCCAGCTCGCTGAACGACTCACCGGCACGGATCCGCTTGAGCAGCTCCTCGGCCTTGTTACGCGCCTCTGTCACCGCAGTCTTGTCGGCGTCTGATGCAACCGTGATGAGGATGTGGCTGGCACGCCGCTGTTCAGGCTTGAAGTAGCTGCTCTTGTGTTCCTCGAAATAGGCTCGCAGATCGGCATCCCCCACTTCAATTCCCTTGGCCAACTGATCCACGCTCAGCTCGAGATAGTCGACGCTAACCCGCTCCGGGCTGACAAACTGCTGCATATTGTCATCGTAGTAGGAGGCTATCTCCTCCTCGGAGACCGTTACCTTCTGCTCGTAGCCCCGGGCCGATATGGTCAGGAAACCGATATCCCTCTGCTGCCGCTTCAACCGAACTGCTTCGTCCACCTCCCGGGTAGTGGCAAAGGCGGTATCCTCGATACCACGCTGCAGCTGTTCGATGATCAGGTCGCGGCGCAACATGGGTTCGAAATTTCCGGGACGCATCCCCTGGTTCCGTAAAGTCTGTTCATAGACAGCGGAAGAGAAAGTGCCGTTCTCCTGGAATGCGGGAATCTTCCGAATACGGGTGACCAGCTGTTCGTCACTGACCCGGTAGCCGGCAGATTGCGCCGCCTGGAAAAGCACCTCGTTTTCGATCAGCCCTTCGCGTGCCATCTCGCGCAAACGCAGCTCATCCAGCAGGGCGGGAGCAGCGTTGGCCCCCATCGCTCTGAGCAGCTGCTGACGCTGGCGCTGCGCCACCCGCTGCACCTCACGCTGTGGAATCTCGACCCCGTTTACGGTGGCGGCAGCAGGCTCACGCCCCCCTCCGAGATACTGCTGGATCCCCCAAAGTGCGAAGGGAATGGTAATCAGTACGACGATAGCCCAGGCGAACCACCCCTGGGACCGATTGCGGATGCTCTGGAGCATGTTAACAAGACACCTTGGCTAATCAATCATCACCACAGCGGGCTCAAACAAAAAAGGCGTACCCGGCGGCACGCCCTTCCACTTTATAATATATGGCGGAGTGGACGGGACTCGAACCCGCGACCCCCGGCGTGACAGGCCGGTATTCTAACCAACTGAACTACCACTCCATGCTTTGGTGGGTGCTGAGGGGATCGAACCCCCGACATTCGCCTTGTAAGGGCGACGCTCTCCCAGCTGAGCTAAGCACCCAACGGAAAGCGCGCTAGTTTACTGCATCCTTCAGCGCTTTGCCAGCCTTGAATGACGGAATCTTTGCAGCGGCAATGGTCATCGCCTCGCCGGTGCGGGGGTTACGGCCAACCCGGGAAGCACGCTCACGTACCAGGAAAGTCCCAAAACCGATAAGGGTAACCTGATCCCCCTTTTTCAGGGCATCGGTCACAGCATCCAGGGTGGCATCCAGCGCCCGGCCCGCAGCGGCTTTGGAGATATCCGCACCCTCTGCTATCGCATCGATCAGTTCCGATTTATTCACTTCTATTCTCTCCTTAAAGACAAAAAAAACTCTACCGCTATCCCGCTGCGGTATAAATTGCAAGCGATATTTATACCAACCGCGTCAAGCGACTGTCAAGCAAGAAAGTGTTGCATACGCGGCAAAAAAACCAATAATATCATGATTTTCTGCCCGGCTCCAGTCAGTGCCTTTTCCAATGACACATGAGCCTGAAAGGGGCGCGTGATTCCAACGTGACATGAGCCTGAAGGCGGGTCCGGGAACGGGCATCATCGGAGGATGATGATCGTGACCCTAAAGACCCAAG
>JALSRO010000102.1 GCA_026984715.1 Chromatiales bacterium
TCCTCGTAGAGTTGTTGTCGAGGAGGTGAAACCACTCCTCGATGTCAAAAGTCAGTATTTTCATATGTTCTATTGAGCCGGTGATGGTGGCTGGTTTCAGAGTTGGACAGCAAAATGGCGGATTGGCTCAAATTTTTGTTGGCTCTACCCCTTTCATCTCAATCTATCGGTCGTTCGGCCCTGTTTCTCTACTACGGGCCTGGCGGGTAACGGGAAGAGTAGCCCTGATTACACCAGAAGTTACAAACTGTTTATTTTATGTGTGCCAGAATTCCATCCAGCTCATCGAGCGAGTTGTAGTGAATGACCAGTTTCCCCTTCCCCCGAGCGCTGTGCTGCAGCTTTACGGGCGCGCCGAGTTTCTGCGCCAGTTCGTCCTGCAGGCGGCGGGTATCCGGATCCTGGCTTCTCTGTTCCGGCTGCTGTCGCGGCCCCGAGGCTATTCGCCGTACCAGCTGCTCGGTCTCTCTCACGGATAGTCCCCTGGCCTCCACCTGCCGCGCGGCCTCGCTCTGCTGTTCCCCCGATAGTCCCAGCAGAGCGCGGGCGTGCCCCATCTCGAGGTCGCCGTTCTCCAGCAGCCGTTTCACGTCGTCGTTCAGGGCGAGCAGGCGGAGCAGGTTGCTGACGGCAGCGCGGGAGCGGCCAACGGCGTTGGCGGCCTCTTGATGGGTAAGAGTGAATTCCTCGATCAGGCGCTGTAGTGCCTGCGCCTCCTCCATGGGGTTGAGCTCTTCACGCTGGATGTTTTCGATCAGCGCCATGGCGATGGCGGCCTGATCCGGGACTTCGCGGATCACGGCCGGGATCTCATGCAGACCGGCGAGCTGGGCTGCACGCCAGCGTCGCTCTCCGGCAATGATCTCGTAGTGTCCCCGCTGCTCCAGCTCACGCACCACGATGGGCTGCACTACGCCCTGGGCGCGGATTGAGTTCGCCAGCTCCTCCAGCGCCTCGCTGTTCATCCCGGTGCGTGGCTGATAGCGGCCGCGTTGCAGCAGATCGACGGGGAGCATACGCAGTTCACCATCCTGACTGCTGTTGTCTGTGGCTGGCTGGGTCTTCGCCGCCGCTGTTGCCGCTCCTCCCAGTAGCGCATCCAGTCCGCGCCCGAGTCCTCTTTTCTTGACTGCCATAATCAATTTCCGCTATCTGTAGTCTGCGCCGCATTGTAACCCATTCCCCCGGTTCCTTTCTGCGGGGCGGCGCTTTTTTCCCTGCGCAGAATCTCCCCTGCCAGAGCCAGGTAGGCTTGTGCTCCTTTTGAATATTTGTCATAGATCAGCGCAGGCAGTCCGAAACTGGGTGCTTCGGCGAGGCGTACGTTGCGAGGGATCACGGTGCGATAGACCTGTTCGCCAAAATGTTCGGTCAGTTGGGCGGAGACCTCCATGGAGAGTCGGTTGCGTGGATCGAACATGGTCCGCAGCAGCCCGGCGATCTTCAGTCGTGGATTGAGGTTCTGGCGAATCTGTTCCACGGTCTCCAGCAGGGCGGACAGTCCCTCCAGCGCATAGTATTCGCACTGGGTGGGAATAAGTACGCTGTCTGCAACCACCAGGGCGTTGACCGTAAGCATGTTGAGGGAGGGTGGACAGTCGATGATAACGTAGTGGTAGTCAGCCTTGATCTCCTGGAGCGCCTGGTGGAGCGCCTGCTCGCGCCGCTCTGTCTCCAGCAGCTGTACCTCCGCGGCGGTCAGGTCGGCGTTGCAGGGGAGCAGATCGTAGCCTCCCTGTTCGGATAGCGTGATTACCTCGCTGGCGGGCAGTTCGCCCATCAGGACATCATAGGTGGAGTGCTCCAGTTCGTTCTTGTCGATCCCGCTCCCCATGGTGGCGTTACCCTGCGGATCGGTATCAACCAGCAGCACCTTGCGTTTGGTTGCGGCCAGGGATGCGGCCAGATTTACGCTGGTGGTGGTCTTTCCCACCCCGCCTTTCTGGTTGGTTACTGCGATGATCTGTCCCATACTATCCTGGACTCCGTATTTTTTTGGCCCGGAGTTCTCCGGGTAGATCCTGAGTGTCTCTCCGGATGACGGCCGCATAGCGCAGGCTGTTCGAGCCGGGGATCTGCAGCACTGTCAGTTCGCCGATGACAAAGCCGTCCGGCAGGTTTTCGATCTCCCCTTCCACATTCGCCCCCTTGAGCGCCACGAACCGTCCCCGCTCCGCCAGCAGGTGCCGGGTGTGCCGGATCATCTCCCCCAGGCCGGCGAATGCGCGTGTGGTCACCGTATCAAACAGCTCGGCCGGGCGGTACTCCTCCACCCGGCTGTGTACCACCTCCACATTGGACAGCTCCAGCTCGGCGGCCGCCTGGATGAGGAAGCGGGTCTTTTTGGCGTTGCTGTCGAGCAGGACGCATCTCATCTCCGGGCGGGCCATGGCCAGGGGGATCCCGGGGAGGCCGGCGCCGCTGCCCACATCGATCAGGCGGCCACTCCGCAGCAGGGGCAGCACGGCCAGGCTGTCCAGCAGGTGACGGCTGACCATCTGGCGGATGTCGCGTACCGCGGTCAGGTTGTAGGCGCGGTTCCATCTCTCCAGCAGGCGCAGGTAGGTGATCAGTCGCTCCTGCGCCGTAGCGGGGAGCGTGATGCCGAGCTGTTGCAGTCCGCCGCCGAGCCGGTCGAGCAGTTCGCTGTCAGGCACGCCGGCGCTCCGCTCCGTGGCGTTTCAGGTGTACCAGTAGCAGGGAGATGGCGGCGGGGGTGACGCCGGGGATGCGCGAGGCCTGTCCCAGCGTCGCCGGGCGCTGGCTGGCCAGTTTCTGCCGCACTTCGGCGGAGAGGCCGGGAACCCGGCTGTAGTCCAGCCGGGAGGGGATGTTCATCTCCTCATGGCGCAGGTTGCGCTCGATCTCCTCCTGCTGGCGGGAGATGTAGCCGGCATACTTGGCCTGGATCTCCAGCTGCTCCACGATATCGGGTTCACTCTCCCCCTCCCCGGCGCCGGGCAGGCTCATCAGGGCGCGGTACTCCACCTCCGGGCGGCGCAGCAGGTCGATGAGGCGGTACTCTCTGCCCAGCGGCCTGCCCAGCACCCGCTCGGCATCGGCGGGCGGCACCTTCTGCGGACTCAGCCAGGTGTCGGCGAGCCGTCGGTTCTCGCGCTCGATCGCCTCCCGCTTGCGGGCGAAGGCCGCCCAGCGCTCCTCGTCCACCAGACCCAGCTTGCGGCCGGTCTCGGTCAGGCGCAGATCGGCGTTGTCCTCGCGCAGCAGCAGGCGGTACTCCGCCCGGCTGGTGAACATGCGGTAGGGTTCGCTGGTGCCGCGGGTGATCAGATCATCGATCATCACCCCGATGTAGGCCTCGTCCCGGCGCGGGCACCAGGGTTGGTGACCACTCACTCTGCGGGCAGCATTGAGCCCGGCGATGAGCCCTTGGGCGGCCGCCTCCTCGTAGCCGGTGGTGCCGTTGATCTGGCCGGCGAAGAACAGCCCCTCGATGAAGCGGGTCTCCAGGGAGGATTTCAGATCCCGCGGGTCGAAAAAGTCATACTCTATGGCATAGCCGGGGCGCATGATGCGGGCATTCCCGAACCCGCGCATGGAGCGCACCATCTGGTACTGGACATCGAACGGCAGGCTGGTGGAGATTCCGTTGGGATAGACTTCGTGGGTGTTCAGCCCCTCCGGTTCGACGAAGATCTGGTGGGAGCTCTTGTCGGCGAAACGTACGATCTTGTCCTCGATGGAGGGGCAGTAGCGCGGCCCCACTCCGTCGATGACGCCGGTGTACATCGGGGAGCGATCCAGCCCGGCGCGAATTATCTCGTGGGTGCGCTCGTTGGTGTGGGTGATATGGCACTCCACCTGGCGCGGGTGCTGATCGGCGCTGCCGAGGAAGGAGAACACCGGCACCGGGTCATCGCCCGGCTGGGTCTGCAGCTGACTGTAGTCGATGCTGCGCCCGTCGATGCGCGGCGGGGTGCCGGTCTTGAGCCGCGCCACCCGGAAGGGGAGCTCGCGCAACCGCTGTGCAAGGGCATTGGCGGGCGGATCCCCGGCCCGCCCTCCCGCGTGGCTGGAGAGCCCGATATGGATCTGCCCGCCGAGAAAGGTGCCGACGGTGAGCACCACGGCGCAGGCGGAGAACTTCAGCCCCATCTGGGTCACCACGCCGGTGATCGCCTCGCCCTCGACCAGCAGATCATCCACCGCCTGCTGGAACAGGGTGAGATTGGGCTGGTTTTCGATGGCCTGGCGCACCGCCTGGCGGTACAGGTTCCGATCCGCCTGGGCGCGGGTAGCGCGCACCGCGGGCCCCTTGCGGCTGTTGAGAAT
>JALSRO010000103.1 GCA_026984715.1 Chromatiales bacterium
TATCTTCTCCCGCCCGTGAACGCTCTCTTTGAAGGCGTTGTAGATGGGGGCATGACTGAAGGGCTTGCCGGTGGACGGGTTCTCGATGGAGTGACACTCGCTGTTACAGGTGACCCCGACCTTTACCGGTTTGTGTGGTAGCTGCTTGATGTAGCTGTGGCAGTCGCGGCAGGGAACATTGCGGTGCACCGTCCGGGAAAAGGTGTTGGGCATTACATAGTAGGACTTCTGCACCCCATCTTCGGTGACTCTTCCCATCTTCGGGTATTTGTGACACATCAGGCAGGATTCATCGTCTTCGAAGGCATGGGAGAGCGCAGGCAGGAACAAGACAACCCCAAACAGCGCGGCGATAAACCGTGAAATGTTCATAACTGTATTGCCCTTGTTTAATTATTTGCTGTTGCTGATGCCGAAAACTCTATCTCTGCACTGGGCATTAACAGAGAGGCGGACTGTCTCAACAAAGTAAAAACCAGTTGGCGAAGAATTTATATCACAAAGCGAGGGGGAAAAAAAGAAATTAGTTTTTGTAGGCGATTATAACGCATTGAAAAGGCGTACAAAAAATAGGTGTATTGTGTAGGGCCAGATCCAGTCGGCTGCTGAAACGATGTGGGAGGCGATTTGTTTTTTGTCTGATTTCAGTTCCGTTTTCCCCAAGGAAATCAGGCCGGAAAAAGTTGTTTAGAGGATTGTTCTCTTCCCTTGCGCTCTTGAATATTCGATGTCGATGCTCTTTTGAATTCTCCTAACGGATTGTTGATGAAGGCATCCTCTATTTTCGGATATCGAGGGGGAGCGTCGCTGTTCCCCGGTTTTACCGAAATATGAGTCTGTCTGGCCAGGAGGTTTTACAGGCAGAGTTTTACTGAATGTTCAAAGCAGCCCGGCCTTGGACTTTGCCATCAGGATGCGTCGTACCGAACGGTCGATCCTGTCGCGCAGCCGGGTATCTTTTTCCATCCACCGGATGATGGCCTGCTTCATGAGTACCGCCTTCTGCGGGTAGGTGATCATCAGTATATCGTTACCCGCATCCAGTGCCAGCCGAACCAGCCGCAGGAGTTCCCGGTCGGGATAGCCCTGTTCCGTGGCTTGCTGCGGCGCCACCCAACGGCGCAGCGCCACGCCCCAGAGGTCGTCGGTGATGATGAGTCTGTCCGGGTAGAGTGTCCGTGCCCAGCCCACGATGCGGGGTGACAGCACCGCAGGGTTGCTGTCCAGCTGCCGGTAGCGGATGCTGGACATCATTATCCCGTCCACCAGTGGCGCCATGCCTCGGAACACCTCGGCATTTTCAGCGATCTCCTCCTTGGTGGCGTTACTGATGGCGGTCTCATGATCGGAGTGGTTTGCAACGTTGTAGCCGGGGAAGTGTTTGGCGATGGTGAGCACCCCGTTGGCATGGTACCCTTTCACCATTGCGCTGGCGACTGGAACTATCTCTCTGCCGTTGTTGCCAAAGGCGCGTTGTTCCATACCAATCAGAGTCTCTTCTCCCCGATGGTTACGGGCAGGATCGAGGACCGGAGCGAGGTTGAGTTGAATTCCGCTCCGTTTCAGCACTCCGGCGACGCGTCTGCTGTGGGCCTCTATCCGTTTCATCGGCCAGTGGCTCATGGTGGCGGCAGAGGGGAGTTGTTTCCATCCCTGCAGATATTTGAGCCGGTTTACCCGGCCCCCTTCCTGATCTATGGCCACCAGTACCCCGATCTTCGAGGTCTGCTGCAGCAGCTGCAAGCGCATGGAGAGCTTCTCCAGATCCCGGACCATGTTCTGCATTATCAGCACACCGCCAAAGCCATGCCGGCTGACGAATTCGGGCGAGGAGAAATAGACCAGAATCATCTGGGCTGCTTTCTCCTCGTCACTCATGGCGGTCAGCAGGGTCTCTACCCCGGATGGTATCGTGGCATTGCGGGCTTCTGCACTCTGGAGAGGGAAGGGTGAGAGGAGAGCGAGAAGCAGCAGGAGGTGTGCTTTTTGTATCATCTTGGGGAGGCGGCGATATTTTTTGGCTGGTTCCATATGTTACAGCAACTGTTGTCAGCCAGGCCACCGATCCGTTAGATTGGCGGCGGGTTCCGGCCATCCATGCCGGTATCCACTTTTTCAATACCCTGGGCGGGAGAGTGGCGCAGGTATCGTAACGGGAGTTCTGGAGGAGTATATCGTTATGACAGAGAATGAGATGGCGATCCCGAAATGGGATGTGGCGCTGGAGGCACTGGTGACCGAGGAGTATGGCGAGCGCGGCATGGAGATGAGTGTTGCCGATTTTCAGCGTCTTGCGCGCGAATACGATATTCGTTTCGACGACATCATGGAGACGGTGTTCAGAATGTGTATCGAAGGGGTCTGGGGATATCGTGATGGAGATGGGCAGGTGCGAGCCATTTCCCAGGAAGATTATGACCGGCTGTTCATCAAGGGGCGCACACGCGAGAAGGATATGCAGGAGTATACGGGAGGCTGGTTCCCTATTTCACCGCCCTCATAGTATCGTCTGACGCCCTTTCCTGTATGCACTCAGCGGCTCCCGGCAGTTTTTCCCGGTAGCGCTGCATGAAGTAGTCGATGGTTTCTATGCGGATCTTTATCGAACCGGCGGGGCGGTTTTCGTCGATATCCTTGAAGGCGAAAAACGGAGTTCCACTCTGTTCGATGATCTGTTCGATCAGGTTGTAGATGGGGGCGTCGTGGCCGCATTTGAAGCTGGAGAGCTCCATCCCGATCAGTAGCGGGTGGCGGGCCACATATTTGGCCGCCCAGATTTTGCGGTTGCTGTTTTCGCTGTAGGAGTTCTTCCAGACATCGCTGATGTCGCGTCCGCTGCGGATGATTCCGGCCTCGATTTCGGATTTGAACAACCTCCCGAGGATCTCGTCGTCCAGTGGTAGACTGTCGATGGTCAGGACGGGATAACCCAGCCGTTGCAGCTGCTCCACAATCTGGTGATTGATGCCGGGGTCGTTGTGGTAGGGGCGGCTCAACAGCACGATTCCGAGGCGTTGTTCCTGTTCCAGCCGTGCGAGGATTTCACGCCCCTTCTGTCGCAACTGGCCGTTGAACTGCTCGAGGGCACGCCATCCCGCGGTGCAGGCACGTCGGTTTTCGCTTCGGCTGAGTGGTAGCAAGGGTGAGAAACTCTGCCACATCTGGCGGGTCAGCAGCTCCGGTTCGGCGAAGGAGAGAAAGGGGCTGACATAGCGGATGCCCTGTTCTGCAAACAGATCTCCTTCTTTGCAGAAGGCAGCCCGGGTCGATTCCGGGGTGGCGGTAGCGGTAGGGCAGGCAGCGGCATCCTGGGTGTGTTCCAAAGGCGTCGGCAGGCTGGCTATCTTGGGAAACAGGATCCAGTCCAGCGGTCTGTGCTGGTGTTTCTGGAAGAGATTGTGCAGGTGGGCGATGGCCACCTTACTGGGAAAACAGGGATCGATGGCCCCCCGTTTGGCCCCCTGCTTGTATAGTTCCTCGGAGGTGTGGTCGCTGAATATCAGGTTGCGGAACGGAATCCCCAGACTGGTCAGCCAGGCGGTGAAAAAGGGAGCCAGGGAGTAGAGGTTCAGCACCCGGGGGATGCCGATGCGTAGCTGGCTGCGATCACGCCGTTGGCCGAATGGTAGCACTCTTCTGCCTTTCGCCGGGTGCGGCTTGAAATCTGCCCATGCACGTCGTGCCGCGTAGTCGGAAAGGTTGGGATAGGCCCTCTTCAGCTGGTTGCGTTGTGAATTGATCTGCCGTACGGCGCTGAGCTCCTCTACCTGTCCGCGGTCACACGGGGCATTGATGAAGCGCCGGGTGGGTGGGGGTGTCGGTACTACCGACAGGCCGGTTTTCTGTCGTGGCTGTACCGCCAGTTCGATATCCACGAAGGTGCGCAGGCAGTTGCTCTTGCAGAAGCTGCAACGGGTGGATTCGTCCCGCTTGGTCCGATAGCTGAGGTTGTCGAGGGCATCGAGACCGATGAATGAGGTGACTTGCCCCGGTCGATGAAGGCGCCGCGCCTCCAGGGCAGCGCCGATAGCACCGGATTCGCCGGTAAAACGGTGTACGGAGATCTCTGGCTCGATACCGCTCCGGCGGAAGCGCTCCTGGATAAATGCCACCTGTGCCTTCACCGCCGCAAGATTTCGCTGGGTTCCCCCCTGGAGCACGAAGTGGCGGCCCAGCTGGGGAAGGTTGGGGATCTTTGCTACATAGTGCCAGATGTTCTGTGGCAGTACGGCAGCCAGCCCAGCGAGGATTTCGTGGGGTTCCCACCCCTGGCGCTGGAAGTCGACGA
>JALSRO010000104.1 GCA_026984715.1 Chromatiales bacterium
CTCAACCCGGACAACCTGAATTTTTTCATAGAACGCCGCCTGCTTCGGGATCCACAACGTGCGGTAATGCTGAATGGCATCGGTGTCGATCTACAGCACTTCGCACCGGCTCCGCTTCCTGAAGAGCCATCCTTCCTGCTGATCGCCCGTCTGCTCAGAGACAAGGGAGTATGTGAGTATGCGGCCGCGGCCCGGCGTATGCGTGAAAAGCATCCGGGAGTTCGATTCCGGCTGGTTGGATGGCTGGATAGGGATAATCCCGACACAATCTCCGAGCAGGAGCTCGACTCCTGGATCGATGCCGGCGATATCGAGTATATGGGTCGAATGGACGACGTGCGCCCGGCAATCCGTGACTGCTCCGTCTATGTGCTGCCATCCTACCACGAAGGAACGCCAGTGAGCGTCCTGGAGGCGATGTCGATGGGACGCCCCATCATTACCACAGATGCGCCGGGTTGCAGGGAGACTGTCCGTCACGGTGAAAATGGCATGATGGTTCCGACAGGCGATGTAGATGCGCTGGTTGAAGCGATGGAGCATTTTGTACAATACCCCGACAAGATCCGGCAGTTCGGTCTTGCCAGCAGAACTGTCGCCGAGAAGAAATATGACGTGCACGATGTAAACGAGGTAATACTGCAGAGTATGGAGTTGGCCAAATGAGGGGGCAGACAGAAAGGGTTCTGATGGTGGTTTCCTGGGTAATCACCCTGGGGTGGACAGCTGTATTGATCTACCTGCTGCTCAAGCCGGGTAGCGACACCACAGCGACACAGCCCTTTCTCTCCTCTTTTTTCCGCATGGAGTTCTCCCGTACCGACCTGGTCGAGGCGGTGGCGCATGTTGGTATGTTTGGCATCCTTACACTACTGTGGCAGCGGACATTGGCCAGACACTGCACAACCCGTTGCGCCATACTGGCAAGTATAGTGTTCGCCGGCCTGTTGGGCACGACCACGGAAGTGGGGCAGTTCTTCGTGGCCAGAAGCTCCCTTGCCCTCGACCTGGCCGCAAACTACACCGGAATCGGGCTGTCGATGGTGTTCCTGGTGCTCCTGCGTCCCCTCTCGGAAAGACAGGAAACCACGGGGTGATGTTCACTGTACGAACCATCCATTCCCTCCGTGACCATCTCCACCCCTGGCGCAGGACAGGAGAGCGTATTGCCCTGGTACCCACCATGGGAAACCTCCATTCCGGCCATCTGGCACTGGTAAGGAGGGCTGGAGAGATCGCCGATCGTGTGGTTGTCTCCATATTCGTCAATCCCACCCAGTTTGGCGTCGGTGAAGACTACTCCACCTACCCCCGTACCCTCGACGAGGACATCAGGCTGTTGCTCGGGGAAAATACCGATCTGCTTTTCACTCCCGATGTGGGGCTGTTGTATCCGGACGGGACCGATCAGGGCACCTGGGTGGAAGTACCCGGCCTCTCCGGGATTCTCTGTGGCAGATCCCGTCCCTCACATTTTCGGGGGGTAACGACAGTAGTAGCCAAACTGTTCAACTGTATCCAGCCCGATGTGGCGCTGTTTGGTGAGAAGGATTACCAACAGCTGCAGATCATCCGCAAGATGACGAGGGATCTCTGCATTCCGGTCGAGATCGTCGGCGTACCCACGGTCAGGGAGAGTGATGGTCTGGCGCTCAGTTCCCGCAACAGCTATCTGACCCTGGCGCAGCGGCGTATCGCTCCACAGCTCTACAGGATACTGCAGCGGTGCAGGGAACAGATAACAACTGGCGAATACGACTTCGAAGCAGTGGCATCCGAGGCCAGAAGAGAGCTGCAAGCGGTTGGCTTCAGACCGGACTATGTGGAGATCCGCTGCGCCAACTCACTCGCACCACCCACCCCTGATGAAGAGCAGCTGGTCGTTCTGGCCGCCGCATACCTGGGCCGAACTCGCCTGATTGACAATATTATCTTCAGCTCGAAATAAAGTCTTCGATAATTCAATTTGTTATAATTGTTTTTTTGTGTATCACAAAACTTCCGGAATTGATAAAAGAGGATTATTCCTTCATAATGGGCAGCCCGTCATTAGCGCGGTAGAACATTTCATGTACCAAGAGGATTGAATATGCAGTCCACCATGCTCAAATGCAAACTGCACCGAGCTAGAGTGACCCAGGTAGAACTGGAGTATGAGGGATCATGCGCAATCGACAGCCGGCTGCTGGAGAGTGCCGGCATCCATGAATATGAACAGATTCACATCTATAACGTAACCAATGGTGAACGCTTCGTGACCTACGCGATCCGCGCCGAAGAGGGCAGTGGAACCGTATCGGTCAACGGAGGTGCGGCTCGGCGCGCTGCACCGGGTGACATCATCGTAATCTGCGCCTATACCGCTCTGGAGCAGCAGGAGTTGATGAACTTCAGGCCAACGCTGGTCTATCTGGACAAGAACAACCGGATCACCCACATCAAGAACAGTATCCCGATTCAGGCCGCCTGATCCGGAATAAAAATGGGCCAGACCGGAACACACCGGTATGACCCATATCCATTCAGGGAGTCGGCACAAGAATGTGCCGACTCACAGCGGGGCAGCCCCGTTAGAGGCGAGCATCCACCTGTTCCTTGGGCAGAAGATACTTTACATCGAACAACACACAGTTCTCCTTGCCTAGCGCCCGAATCTTCTCCACTCCCATCTCCCGGAACTGCCGGTGGCCGACCGCAACGATGATTGCATCGTAGCTGTTGGCCGGGAGAGGGGCGGATACCATGGTAACGTCATACTCCTGCTTTGCCTCTTCGGGATCCACCCAGGGATCGAACACATCCACCTCAGCGTGGTAGTTCTCGAACTCATCGATGATATCCACCACCCTGGTATTACGCAGATCCGGACAGTCCTCCTTGAATGCCAGCCCCAGCACCAGGATTCTGGCTCCTGCCACATGAATCCTGCGCTGGGTCAGGAGCTTGACCGTCCGCTCGGCAACGTAGGCACCCATATTGTCGTTTATGCGCCTGCCAGCCAGAATCATATCCGGATGGTAACCGATCTCTTGTGCCTTGTGCGTCAGATAGTAAGGATCGACACCGATACAGTGACCACCCACCAGCCCAGGCCGGAAGGGAAGAAAGTTCCACTTGGTTCCGGCGGCCTGGAGTACCTCTTCCGTGTCGATACCCAACCTGTTGAAGATCAGCGAGAGCTCGTTTACCAGGGCAATATTGACATCACGCTGGGTGTTCTCGATGACCTTGGCCGCCTCTGCCACCCTAATGCTGCTGGCCTTGTGGGTACCTGCGGTGATGATTCGCCGATAGAGAGCATCGACAAAATCGGCCACATCTGGTGTTGAACCGGAGGTAACCTTGAGTATATTGGTGACCCGGTGCTCCTTGTCACCGGGATTGATTCGCTCGGGGCTATATCCGGCAAAGAAATCCTTGTTGAAGGTCAACCCGGAGACGGCCTCGATGATAGGGATACACACCTCCTCGGTCGCACCGGGGTAGACGGTCGATTCATATATCACCACATCCCCCGGTTTGATAATCTCTCCCAGTGCCGCGCTGGCCTTCTCGAGAGGGGTGAGATCGGGGCGTTTGAAGCTGTCGATCGGTGTTGGAACAGTAACAATGTAGACGTTACACGGCGCCAGATCTTCAATCTTGTCGGTATATGAGATATGAGTTGCTTCCGCCAACTCCTCGGGCTCCACCTCCAGAGTGCTGTCCATCCCAGCCCGCAACTCCGCAATTCGCTCCCCCTTGATATCGAAGCCAACCGTTGGTAACTGTTTTCCAAATTCTACGGCCAATGGCAGCCCCACATAACCCAAACCAACAATCCCTATTTTGCAATCGTCAATATTCAACACTTTGTTTATATCCTTTTTGTTTATAGAAAAGTCGCATCGTTATCAACCGATGCTGGAATTTTCAGCCAAGACAGGGTCTGGTGCAACCTTTTTTCACATTCCTTCGGTGTCAGGAATTTTGACGCCCTGGCTTCCGGAATTTTGCAAAGGAGAGAAGGGTCGGGACATGGTTGGCCGCCTGTTTCCGCCCTTGCTAATAGATTGAATTAACGTACTTTTCTTCTTACCAACATCACAATCGAGGATAACCCGGGATTATCACATGAGTGTATAGCAATTGGTCATCAGGTGTCATATTTTTTTACATCACAGTGATCCTGCGCATATAAAAAAAGCAGCCTGTTAACTATAACAGCAAGTTACATAGCATGGCATGCAGATTGCATTCGTTAGAGCGCGGGCTGCAATCTGT
>JALSRO010000105.1 GCA_026984715.1 Chromatiales bacterium
CAGCCGTTCACCGCCACCTCGATGATCGGCATGATCGCCCTGGCGGGGATTGTGGTGCGCAACTCCCTGCTGCTGATCGATTTCATCATCGACTACCGGGCCCGGGGGCACGACGTGAAGACCGCCGTGCTGGAGGCGGGGGCGGTGCGCACCCGGCCCATCCTGCTCACCGCGCTGGCGGTGATCGCCGGAACCTCCATCATGATCAGCGACCCGGTATTCGGCGGACTGGGGATCTCCATGGCCTTCGGCACCCTGGCCTCCACCGTGCTGACGCTGTTCGTGATCCCGCTGGCCTACTACCGCTGGCAGCGCAACAAGCCGTTTGCTCCGGCAGACAGCTGTGAAACCTGAGGGCTGATAGGATGTTGAAAAAGCCCATCCATGGTCTTTTCCAACGCGGGGCCGGAAAAGTGCGATTTTCCGCCCCCTTCATTTTCAATGGCCTGGCGCCATTGAAAATGGCGGCACATCCCTGTGCCGCAAACAGGCTGCCGAAAAACAGCGTTTTTCAACAGCCTGTTAATTCAATCTTTTCCAGAGGAGAAACATTATGACCATTGAACGCATGATTCGTATCATCGCCGGCAGTTTCATCCTGCTCTCCCTGTTCCTGGCCTGGTCCGTGAACGGCATCCCGCTGTTCGACGGCCCCAACTGGCTCTGGTTCACCGCCTTCATCGGCGCCAACCTGCTGCAGTCCGGGTTCACCCGCTGGTGCCTGATGGCGCAGATTCTTGCCAAGCTGGGAATCCCCTCCGGCTGTGTCGAGAGCGGCAGCAAGTGCTGATACCTGCCGGCTGACTCATGGCAATCGAAAGAGATATCGGCCTGATCGAAGGGAAGGATATCCAGGCCGCGGCGGAGGGGCTGAAGGCCGTCGCCCACACCACGCGCCTGGAGGTCCTGTGCCGGTTGCAGAAGGAGCCGATGACCGTCAACGAGTTGATGGAGGCCATCGGCACCAGCCAATCCAACCTCTCCCACCACCTGGCCAAGATGCGCGCCATGGGGCTGGTAAAAACCGAGCGCCAGGGAAACTGTGTCTACTACTCCCTGGCGCATGCTGGTTACTCCGACTTGATTCAGGTATTGCGGAGTATCTACTGCGTCGGCAGATGAACAGATGCGCAGAGACGGGAGGAGACACATTGGAAGGGGCGCAAAGTGTCTGCCTGTCAGGGAACAATCCTGTTCAGTGTTTTGGTAATGGCGATTTCACTCCGCAGGTTCTCCCGCTTTTTTTATCCGCTCCCTGATGCGCTCTCTTGCCTCGGGGGAGAGCCGTTGTGTTCCGTTCATCGCCGAGCTGGCGAGCTGTCTGGCAGCCCGTTCCATTATGTACAGTTGGGCGAGATAGTTCCGGCATCGCCGGCACATCAGCAGATGTAACCGCAATGCCATTCGCTGCCGGAGTGGTACTTTCATGTCCAGGGTTTTCGATGCCAGCTCGGTGGCTTCTCTACAAGTCAGCATAATCTATTTTTTATTGAACCAGTGGATATCCAGACACCGCCGAAGTTGCATTCGCGTGCGCGATAGCATGACCCACAGATTGTTGGTCGTGGAGATGTTCAGAATCTTACAGATCTCGGTGCTCTTCAGGCCATCGATCTCTTTCAATATGAACATATGATAAAAACGTTCGGGAAGCCTGGACAGACACATCTCCAGCACCTTCCGCAGTTGCTCCCCCTGCAGCGCCCTGTCCGGATCGGACCAGGCGGAGATATCGATCCTCCAACGGCCGAGTTCATCAAAATTCTGCGCCGGAAGATCTTCCAGATAACCGCGGTAATCGGCGGTCTGTTCGCGCGATACCTTTCGCAGGTGATCGACAATCTTGTGCTTCAGGATTCCGATCAGCCAGCTCTTCTCCGATGATTTGCCCGCGAAGCTGGAGCGTGCCTGCAGCGCGGCGAGAAAGGTCTCCTGAACCATCTCCTCTGCAAGTGCAGGGTTGTTCAGGCGTAGCAGGGCATGGCGGTATAGTGTATTTCCGTATCGGTCGAGCCACGTATCGGGATGAGACAGCTGGGACATATATTGTTACCTGGCTAATACCTTACATTTCGGTTGTGACGATTGAGTCGCGCCAGTGCTGTTTGGCCGTTTCCCCTTTGATACAGCAGCAGGCCGGCGAGAATCGAGGCCGTTCCCCACCACACTTTTGGCTGCACCGTCTCTCCATTCAGACTCTGCCCCAGAAGCAGCGCCAGTACCGGGGTGACCAACGTGATCAGTGCAATAACAGCCGCGGAAAGATGTTTGAGGATATAGTAGTACAGGGAGAATCCTATCACCGTTCCTGCTATCCCAAGATAGACAATCGAAGCGGCTGCCTGAAATGTAATCGTTTCGGGGATTTCCCTGTCAATCACAATCCATGTCAGTAGAAATAGTGGCGCCGCAAAGGTGAGGGCGCCAGTGTTCACCGCCAGCGGATGCAAGTGGCTCTTGTTCCCAAGGCGCTTCACCCATACGCTGCTGGCGGAGTGGACCAGAACCGAAACCAGCATGGCGGAGATCCCCATCCAGGAGCTGCTTTCCCACTGTTTGCCCGCATCGAAAATAACCACCAGCCCAAAAATGCCCAACGCCATGCCGGCAACCTTGGCAGGGGATAGCGCCCGCTCTCCGAGCCACAACGCCGCCATCACTCCGGTGGCCAGTGGCGTCAGTCCGAAGATGACTGCAATCAATCCCGATGGGATATACTGCGCCCCCCAATAGACCGAAAGCATGGCGCCGTAGATACCCAAACCCGCAATAAGATAGGTTCGCCGGGCTTCCCTGTGCCAGGGAAACTCGACACGCATCAGCCTCACCAGGAAAAGGCAGAGCATAGCACCCAGCATCATCCTCGAGCTTACACCAAACAGGAAACTGCTGCCGACCACGCTCCACTTCACTGCGAGTGGCGTGGTAGACCACAATATGATTACGCCGATATAGGCGGCGGGCACAGACATCATTTTTCTCCAGATAAAAACAGAAAAGGCCGCAGTTTTGGAAAACCTGCGGCCTTGGTGAATCACGTGACGGGGAGCGCCTACTTTATGATCGACTCCCTTTCCCAGGGCACAGGCGGCGGCGCCACCAAAGGGTGCGCGTCGGATCGATCACCGGTCGTGTGCTGGAGAACATTGACATGTATTCAAGTTTCATGCCTGTGGGGTTCGATGTCAAGGGGTGGCAGCGCCAAGCAGACGTTGTATTCTACGGTGGAGGGGTGGATATTTCTTCCAGGGCGTGCGTGATATCGGGGTAACCCAGAGTGATCTGAAGCTCGCTGAGCATTTTTCGGTTGTCGATGCGCCGCGATTCGTTCAGGTAGGAGAGCATGGCGGGGGAGAGCCGTTTTTCTGCTTCGGCTCGGCTGATCTCGGGGCAGCGGGGGAGGCCGAAGGCGTCGGCAATGGCGTGAAAATAGTCGGTCATGGTGCTGCCCCGTCCGTCGCTGGCATTGTAGATGGTGGTTCCGGCTGGGTGGCGGGTGTGGGCGGCTGCGACGCAGACCCGGGCCAGGTCGTCGGCATGGATGCGGTTGGAGAAGGAGGCCTCCTCTCGACGAAGCACCGGGCGGAGCTGGCGTATCGCTTCGACAGGTAGCCGTTCCAGGCTGTAGATCCCGCCAACGCGTAGTATGACTACCGGGATATTGCAGGTTTCACTCCAGTTGTTAAGTCGTTGTTCGGCATCGAGGCGGCGTTTGGCGCGGGCGGTGTTTGGTCTGGGCGGGGTGGTTTCATCCACCCATGCGCCGCTATGGTCGCCATATACGCCGGTGGTGCTGATGTAGATCACCTTGTGGGGAAGATTGCCGGGTGTCAGGCCGAAGAGCCAGTTGCGCATCCGCTGGTCGGTAGTCCCGTTCGGCATGGGCGGGGCGAAATAGTAGAGCAGGCTATTTCTCGTGGGCAGCCCTTTCAGTGTCTCCGGTTGGTCCAGATCGCCTGGGACGAACCGGATTCCTTGCAGCTGATTCGGAGTTCGGACAAGGGCAGTTACGCCGCTGCCTGTCTGAAGCTCCAGCTGTGCCACGCGCCGCCCGATGTCGCCGAAGCCGATGATGAAGATGTTCAAATTTCTGGCCCCCTCTGCTTTCCGGGCTCGATTCCAGGCGGATTGCCCAGCCCTGTCGGTGGTGGCCGGTTCCGGCTGCTTCGATGTAGTATCATACCCGCAGATAGAAAATAGAACACAGGAAATGCTCCGATGCCGCACTCAGCCAACAATAATATGACCACCAAAATA
>JALSRO010000106.1 GCA_026984715.1 Chromatiales bacterium
TTTTGGTGGTTTCCCCGCTGATTCCGTAGGCGCTTCTTGAGATGAGTTCAACATCGTTGATTTGGTAGACATTCTCACTTGTTGCGGAAGTTGTCTCTTTTTTGACGACCAGATAACTGTTCCTGACGATCTGCTCATATCTCCCGGCCAAATAGAGCACCTTTGGTGATTCACCATCCGGTTTCCACTCCGGCCAGGGTTGTGGTTTCAGGTTGCCGGCGTTTGGATTGGAAACGGGAAACTCTGCGCCTGAAGGGATATATGTGGGGGGTTCATACTGAGGTTCACGGGGTGCGTTGTGCCCAAACAGAGAGGCCTTGACCCGTAGTGCGTAAACCTTGATGTCGCTATCCGCTGCCAGTTTCACGTTGGCAAATGCGGTGGACAGCGTGCCGCGTAACAGCGGTGACAAGCTGCTCAACGTCCGGTAACCCGCGTCACTTTTCTCCCTGAACTGGACGCCGAGATTCCGTTTCAGCCGCCAGCTGTTGACCGGCTGCAGAGAGGGGGTGCGGGTAAGTGATTTCACCAATCGCACATCCAGCGGTTCATCGGATACGGATGTGGCGCTGGTGATCTGACCCCCTGCGTTCCCGTTCCGCGGTTGCAGGGCGACCCGTGTGCGATCTGTCCGGGCATCGGGTTCAATCTTCTCTACGCGGTAGAAACCGGGTGTGGGTGCTCCGGTATCGATCAGCAGGGGATCGTTGGGTTTCAGGTTGGTGTTGATCCCTTTCAGATAGATTCGGGAGTGGTTTGCGCTTTCGAAAGAGTGCGCTGTCTGCGGCCGTGACATCCTCGGTTTGAGATTGTTCCATTCTGCCCGCGCCTTGAGATCCTCGCTGGTCTCGAACGACTGGGGCAGCTCATCCGGCCCCGGTATGCTTTGTGCCCGGCTTCCTGCGGGGATGATTGTCTCTTCCTCGATGTTTTCATCGATGGTGTAGGCCAGGAAGACGCTCGACGAAACCCCCGGCCGGAGTTTGTAGCCGACCAGCCGCGCCAGCTCGAGAATCGAACGGCGTTCGGTGGCGGTGCGCAGGTAGCCTTCGTTGGCGATGCGCTCCTGATAGAAGGTCAGCACATCGGCGACGGTTGCCCAGCCATCCAGCAGGGCCAGGGAAGGATCATCATCGTCCCGGGTGGTCAGGCCCGCCAGTTGCGGAAAGTCGCTGCTCGACAGGCGTGCCTTCATGGTCTCCAGAAAGCTGGCATGGGTGCCGATGCGGTATCTGATCCGGGGCAGGCCAGGGCGGTTGGCGGTGGTGGCCGGCGTCAATGGCTGCACACCTTCACAACAGCCACAGGCCCGGTCGTCCACCGGTCGGGGATGGCAACAGTCGTGGCAATCGGTTTTCATCTTCCACCTCGCATATCCAGGGTCAGTCTGCCGTTTTCGGGCTGGCCGGGGTCGTTGTCGAGCCGGGCGATCTCGAACGGCCCCAGCGGCAGAACGCCTTTTTCGATTTCGTTATTGGGCAGCTCGTTCAGACGTTGCAGCCGGGTGACCTGTACGCTCTCCACCCCCGGCACTGCCTGTGCGGCAGCGACCAGCCGACTGAGGCAGATGTCATCGCCAAAGCTCAGGTTGTCCACGTGAAAAAAGCCGCGCTGCCCGTTGGCGAGCAGGCGGTTGCTGAATCGCTCCCGCAGCTCCGCCTCGATGTGACCGCGCAGGTAGTCGGGCAGTACGCAGACCCGAATCCCGATATCGAGGGGTACCCGGCGGGCCGGTTTGACCACCAGGTCATGGCCGATGCGGCGGTAGCGGTGCAGACAGCCGGCAATCTCGTTCAGCAGTCCGGGGTCGGCCTGCTCTTCGCCCCAGGGATCGACAGCCACCAGCACTTCGTACCAGCTCCCTGCCCAGCGCAGCCGGGCCGCCGCGCGCTGCACCCTGTCGCCGAACTCGCGCTGCACGATGGCGGCATAGTCGTCGGCGATAATGGCCCGCTGCAGTTTTTTGCGGAAGGCATGGGGGGCGAACAGCTTGACCTCGGCGATGGGCTCTGGGGCAGTTCCCCCCACCGCGGGGAGCGGGTTGTGTACCCGAGTTATGCCGCTCAATTTTGTGTTGCGCAGGAGCAGATGGGCGATGGCATCGCTGCCGATATTGCCGCGCACTCCGTTGCCGATGCGGTAGGTCGCGCGGAATGCTGTTCCGGCCGCTGGCCTCCTGCCCGATTGGCCATCACCGAAACGGAGCCGGGCGCGTCCATCGTTGTCGGTCTCGGCAACAAAGTGCCGGGCATCGGAATCGCTGCCAAGCAGATCGCGCTGCGTGCTCCAGCGTGCTTCTCCGCTGACGGGGTGGGTGGCGTGGAGGGTGATCTGCGGCAGCGCCTGGCGGGGATCCTGCCGGAGTGCCCGGGAAGCAGGAGCGCCGTCGGGGGCTGGTTCGGCAAAGGTCAGCGGCGCATGTTTCAACTGCGGGTGATAGGGGCCCGGTGCGACAATGGTGTCCGCCGGCAGATGTTCTGCCCGGCAGCAGTGGGTGGTTTCTCCCGGCGGTACCGGGTCCAGATCTTCTGCAACGGTTTTTCCGTGATCGGCGAGAATCACATTGCCGCAGGCGATGCTGATATCCTCCAGCATGTCACATTCGGGGGGCGGTCCCAGTGCGGAGAGGCAGAGGGGGAAGGGCAGGGCATCCTGTTCCGCCCACTGGATCTCGACTACCGGCTGCCCGTTCAAGGGATCGGTTCCCGCCTCTACTGCGGTCAGTCGTACTGCGTGACGGTGGTTGGGATCGGCATCACCGGGATGACCGGTTCCGGGTCCGATGACTTCGGTAAAGATCAGCACATCCCCCGGTTTCAGGTGCAGTTTTGGTGCGGCCGTTTCAGTCTCTTCCGGCGGCTGTTGGGTGGCATCATCGGCCTCCTGTTTGTTGTTGGGCCGGTCGGGTGGTGGGCACGGCTCATCGGGCGGGGAGCTCTCCGCCACCAGCTCTCCCACCAGGGTGGCGGTGGTGGTTCCCTTCGGCAGACAGCAGGCGGTGTCCCCCCAGGTGTAGAAACGGATCCGGCTGTGATCCCGGTAGAGCGGAATCTCCTGCCGGGTGATCGGCTCAAATATCTCATAGCTGCCCGGCGGGATCTGCTGCAGTGTGTGAGCCGGCAGTACCGCCCCGGCATCTGGCTCGGCCTCTGCAAGAGAGGTGGTGAAAAATGCATCACCAGCGGGGAGAATCTGGTCGCTGTCGGTCTCGATGCAGACCCAGGTGCGGGCGTTGCATCCGTCATGCATCGGGTAGTCCACCAGACGTGCGTGGCGGCGTACGGAGATCCGTTTGCGCGCCGTATCGAGATAGGCCTCGGTGGCGACCGCATCCTGATAGTAGCTGAGGTAATCGCCCACATAGGCCAGGATCTCCACCAGCGCCACACCCAGATCCGGAATGTGGCGCTCCCGCCACTCCGGCATCACCAGCGCCAGCCGGTCGAGGATCAGCTGGCGAAAGCTGGCGTAGTCCCTGGCGAGGTAGTTGATGTCCGGCTCCTGTTGCGGCTGCGGCGGGCATATCGCGCTCTGTTTGCAATCGAGATCGCCGGGGCAATCGATCTTGAAGTTGAATTCGATCTGGTTGTAGCGCTGGTCGAAACCGGAGTGGGGGCGCCAGTTTCCTGCGGAATCCTTTTCCACAACGCGCAGCAGGTAGGTGGAGTGGTCCCCCGCCGGAGCGACCGTCACCTCCATGTAGTCATCGAACTCCACCTGCTCGAAGCGGTGCACCTGCACGTCGGTAACGCGGATGTTTCGAATCCGCCGCCCCCCTTCAATCCGTACATTGTCCGGGCCGATCACCACCGGCGCCTTGCCCAGAAAATAGACCGTCAGCAGGGTTTGATCCCTGCTGACCTCCAGATAGTCGATGCCGTTCAGCTGATGGTGCTGGCGCACCCGTTCGCGCCGTTGCTGGTTGTGACAGATCAAGGCACTCATGATGCGATGCTCCTGGTAAAGGTGGTGGAGATGATCTCCTGGCTTTGCCGTATCCGGTAGCTGATCTCCACCCGCAGTTCTGCTTCGTCGCTCACCACCTCGAGTTCCTGCACTTCGATCAGATCGCCGAGCCACTGCTGCAGTCCGGCCTGAACGGTGAACTGCAGGGTGGAGGCCAGCTCCGGGCTGTTGGGGGAGAAGATCAGCTGCATCAGTCCGCTGCCAAAGTCGGGACGATTGACCCGCTCCCCGGCGCGGGTGAACAGAAACTGCTCGATCATGTCGCGGATGTGG
>JALSRO010000107.1 GCA_026984715.1 Chromatiales bacterium
CGGCCCATGGAGAAACCTGAAAATCTTTGGAATTATAAAGAAGCGCGGATATTTCACCGGCAACCCTTCGATGGTGTCTTCCCGGGGAATCCTTGCGTAGAAATCCAGCGAGCTGCTTTTCAGAAATCGCGGGAAATAGGGAACCGGGACAATGATCGACAAGCGGCTGTTGCGAGCCAACTCCACCGCCTGCTTTTTGATATAGACCCCCCGGTTGGTTTCAAACCGGTTGGGAAAGATAACCGTGGACAACAAAATCTTCATTACGCCACTCTTGAGTCGGCAGCAAAACCAAGACCAATGATGGCAAAGCAAGGTTCAGAACTTCCAGGACGCTCCGGATCGAGGCGCAGCCAGCCGCTGAAACCACTCTTCGACAGCATGAGCTAACGCAGTCTGATGGCGTGTTCCGGCAGAGATCGCCATGGAGTCATCGCTCCACACCCTGCCGGGAAAATACGCAGACATTGTAAATCCGGTTGGGGAACTGGTCGAAAAACGGACGTCCAAGGTCAACCGCTGTATCTGGCGCTTCCGCCACCACCACGTCACACGGGCTGATCCGGTTGAGGAAATTTACAATTGTCAGCGGGTCGATGCCTGTGCGCCCCACCTGATCCCTGTGGGCCTCGAAAACCACATTGAACTGGCTGCTCGACGCCAAGGTGCTCTGTGCCCCTTCGACAACCGCCAGTTCACCCCCTTCCACATCGATCTTCATCAAGAGTCGCTGGCCAGAAGGCAGCCCCAGCCGGTCGATAGTGGTGACTTCAATCTCTCCCCCCTCGGCAGGCACGATAAATGCCGCATGGTCATCTTTATCATGATCCGGATATCGCAACTCCCCCTTCCCGACGAAGTCGGCCACCGCTCTGTTGTGCGCCTCCCCTGGCAGCGGCAGCATCTTCAGATTGCGCTCCAAAAAGGCAAAAGATCTGCTGTTCGGCTCGAATGCGATCACCCTTTCGATGCGATCGCAGGAGGCAACCAGGAGGGCGCTGAACAACCCGATGTCGGCACCGCAGTCCAGCAGCGTGAGCGGCTTCCCTGGGGAGTGGGAGATCCGCCGTTCGAGCATACCAATCAAATCATGCTCGTAGGAGTGGATATTGCTCAGATCGTACGATCCGGCAAAGGCGGGAACATCGATTCTGACGTTTCGGGACAACTCGAAACGAACCAGGACATCCAGCCACCCTCTCGCCCGAGCCGTCTCTTCCAGAAAGTGACCACCCCTGATTCCATTGTGTTGCAGAAAGTGGGCGAGCTGCAAAATCAATGGCGAGGAGTGAACCACGCGATAATCCGATATTTCTTCTGACATCATTACCTTCCCTGGTGAGGGGGTGCCCATACGGCGAGACCATCCGGCAACTCACACCTTCGGGGAGTTATCCGGCCCGCTACTCAGCCACCCGTAGGGGGCGCAGGGGCGAATTATACCACCCTGTCACCCTGTTGTTGCGAAACTCGATATACGAAGGTCCATACTCCCAGCGCGATGGAGTCTTGAACAGCGGTTCACCCTGAATACGGGAAACCTCCTTGCTGCTCGACCCGATATGAATAAGCTTGTTTCCAGCGGCGGATAGCTCGGAACTGGTTCGCAACGGGTTATCGACATGGTTAAGCCAGCCAGCAACACGCCCGTTCTTGAAATAGACCATGGATTTGCCGAAATACCATACGCTGCCCTTCACCGACGTTGGGTTTCCCTGGACGAAGCGCACCAGCTCCGGGGTATCGCCGAATCCGAACTTTGCCGTTCGCGAACCCGCCTTTCCGAGGCCAAAATCACTGGAGGCGCGCAGCTGCCCGGTGAAGACGCGCTCCTCTGTCCCTATCCGGGGAGATTCCGCAGCTGGCCAGAACCACCACAACGCAGTAACCGCTGCCGCCAGTAGTACCAGTGACAACCAGCCAAGGGTACTCCTTCCTCTCCCCGCCCCGGCTGCTCCGCCTGGCCGTGGATCGGGTTCGGCACCAAAATCGAAACCGTCCGGTTGGCGCAGTTTGGGACGCGCACGCAACGGCATACAGCCGTGCACCTTGTGGTAATCGGTGATCGCGCGCATAGCCAGGTTGAGGATACGCTGCTTCCTCTCGGCATCCGCCCTGGCAACCGGATCGTCCGGATGGCGATCCGGATGCCATCGCTGCGAAAGGAGCTTATAGTGCCTGCGCGCCTGCTCCCAACTACAGCCGGCCTTCAGGCTCAATACCCGATAACATCGAATATAATCCGGCTTCCGTCCTGCGTGCATAATCCGATACCGTCAATGCCGGTAACTGGCTGTCGCAAAAACCATCAAATCGGTGTAGTTGGAACTGTCCACACTGCTGTCACGCCGCTGCTGTTCAACCCGAAGGCGATAGGAAAGATGGGGGCTGCGCCGCAGATAGAGTTCGGCAAAAGGGGAAATGGTCTCATCTTGGCGGTAACCTTGTCCATATTCGGTACGGGAATACGAAAGCCCAAGATCGGTACTGACATTTGCACCGAATCCCTTGTTCCAGACCGAAGTAACGGTCAGCATACGCTGATCCTGGCTAGCGGCATTGATAAACTCTTGCATCTGATAGTTGAGGTTGGTGTCCAGCGCAGAGTTCACCCACTCGGTACGATAGGAGATGTCGGCCTCGCTGCTGGTGTAAACCTGGGAAGAGATGATGTTGGTCTGCACGGATGCAGCACCGGGTCTCCCGCGAAGCTGTTGAGTAGCATCGGAGAAACCTCGATAGAGGCTGACGGTCAACCGTTTGGAGGATGATATCACCCGGTTCAATGTAAGCCGTGCATGAGGACCATACTGGCTCTCTTCCCGATCGAAATCGATTCCGGTTCCGCCCAGCTCCACCCGCAGACCGGATCTGCCCCATTGCCGGCTCCACCCGAGATAGAGCCCCAACTGCTGGTAGTCATCGGCGGCCGCATTGCTGAAACCCACGTGATTCCAGCTCATGTTCACCGATAGCTGGCTCGCGATAGAGCTCTCCTGGCTCAGGCTGGCATCGATGGACCAGCGATTGCTGTTGAACTCCCTGGTCACATTTGCGTACGAATTCATGTAACGCAGATCGAGGTGAAATCTTGCATGATTTTCAAGGCGATAGTCGAAACTGGGACCGGTGGAGAAGAGGTTGGTCTGCTGGACATTCCCAGGAGTCCAGGGTTGCGTGCTTAGCACCGGTTCGATGGAAAGCAGATCTTCAACCACCCACGAGAGGCGCTCCGGCAACAGCGACCATGAGAGGTCTGCATTCGCATAGCTGCGGGTCTCGTCCGCGAAGGTACCGCTGTAGTAGGAGAGGTACTCCATGTCGATACCAACACTCCCCTCCAACCGGGCGCTACTCTCCAGATAGCGGGCCGCGAGACGCAGGACATTGGTATACTCCTCCATGGGATTGGTGGCACTGCGAGTGATATTGGAGGAGTAACGCGGCTCATACTCCACGGTATAGTGCAGCTCACTCCCATAGAGAGGGGATAGCTGCAACAACAGCAGTGACGGACAGAGGATAGAAAACGGATGGCCGGACATGACGAAACGGCGTGAAACACCAAACTCTGTCCTCATGCAACCGGGAGCAGCAAGCAGAGCAGAGAAGAAACATCGAGCACCACTGGTTTCGAAACCACAGAACTGCTCGTACAGCGCGGCCCACCGATGCCATACGCTACCACCCAACCATGTTATTAACCCGGCAACAACATATATCGTATTCAACCATGGCGCGCCGGTTCGCAGCAAGGCGGCCCATCGCCGTTGTAGCCACTCTACAGCAAGATGGGGTAACGCAGCCTGCGGGGCGGCACGCCGCGACCTGTCGTTGAATATCATTGGGTCAGTGGCTTCAGACAGGCACCGGCCCCGCGTTCCAGCGCGCTGGACAGGATCTCCGAGTGTCGCGGGTGCAGGGATGCACTGGAGCGACCTCGACGAGGGAATGACCCTTTCCTGCGCACTGCGCCTTGTTCCGGCACCTGCCTGAAGCCCTGAATGCGACATATATTGTTGCCGGGTTGATAGTATCTCCCAGGTGCCGACCATTCCCTTGTACCCCTACCTGCCAGCCATGACTGGCCTGCTATTCCCTGCCACCACGAAAGATCCGACAGATTGTCAGTTGTTACCAAAGATGGCCCAGGCAGCTACTGTTTACCTTCCCTCGGAAAACACCACACCGGCCAGTTTGTCCCGCCCAATCTCGGATGCCACTTCGGCAATCTG
>JALSRO010000108.1 GCA_026984715.1 Chromatiales bacterium
TTTGTCGATGACATATTCGCCCAACATCTGGTTCACAAAACGGTACTCTCCATCATCGCCTGGCTGGTGTTCGCGGTACTGCTGTGGGGGCGCTGGCGCTTCGGTTGGAGGGGACGTACCGCAATCCGCTGGACACTGACCGGGCTGCTGATCCTGTTGGTGGCCTACTTCGGCAGCAAACTGATCCTGGAATTCATTCTGCAACGGGTATAACCGAAGGAACCACAACTCCTTGGACGAGATACCACTCAGCCTGCTGTTCATCATTCTTGCATTTCTGATCGTTCTCTCGGGCTTCTTCTCCGGTTCGGAAACCTCACTGGTAAGCCTGAATCGCTACCGCCTGCGTCATCTGACCAAGATAAAACATCCGGGCGCTCTGCGCGCCAGCCGCTTGCTGTCCCGTACCGACCGACTGATAGGACTGATCCTGCTCGGCAACAACTTCGTCAATATCCTCGCCTCCTCGCTGGCCACCATCATCGCCCTGCGGCTGATGGGCGAGGCCGGCATCGCCGTTGCCACCGGACTCCTGACGCTGGTGATCCTGATCTTTGCAGAGGTCACTCCAAAAACGCTGGCCGCCCTGCACCCGGAACGCTTTGCTTTTCCCGCCACCTTTGTTCTGGAACCGCTGCTGCGTATCCTCTATCCCGTTGTCTGGGTCATAAACCTGGTGGCGAACGGATTGCTGAAACTGCTTGGAATTCCGGTGGAGAGCGGTACCATCCAGGCATTGAGCAGTGAGGAGCTGCGCACCGTAGTCAACGAAGCGGGCGCCATGATTCCACGCCGCCACCAGAACATGCTGCTGAGCATCCTGGACATGGAGAAAAGCACCGTTGAGGATATCATGGTGCCACGCAACGAAGTGGCTGGCATCGATCTGGACCAGGAGTGGAGTGAAATCAAAAAACACCTGTTCGACAGCCAGCACACCCGACTTCCGGTCTATCGCGGGGTGATCGACAACATTGTCGGCATCGTTCATGCCCGAAACATACTGCGTCTGTTTCTGGAACACGACCTAACCAGGGAGCACTTCATGGAAGCCATCAGGGAGCCCTACTTCATCCCGGAGGGTACCCCCTTGAACACTCAACTGCTCAACTTTCAGCGTGAGCGGCGCCGTATCGGCCTGGTGGTGGATGAGTACGGCGACTTTCTGGGGCTGGTTACGCTGGAGGACATTCTCGAGGAGATCGTCGGCGAATTCACCACCGATCCCTCCTGCATAATCCGGGAGATCCATCCCCAGAGCGACGGCTCGTGGCTGGTTGACGGTGCCACCACCATCCGTGAACTCAACCGGCTGCTGAACTGGGATCTTCCCACCGACGGCCCGAAGACGCTGAGCGGATTGATTGTCGAATACCTCGAGACCATCCCCGAACCGGACACCAGTCTGCGAATTGCCGGCCATCCCATAGAGATTGTCCAGACCGCATCCAATACGGTGAAAACCGCTCGCATCTATCCCGATTCACCCCCGCCCGGGAAGTAAAAAACGGTTCCCGTGGCAGATACAACCATCTCGAAGCGGAAGCACAATCCGGCGACCGGTCATATCAATCGCCAGAGACCACGGCCTGCTCACCGTACCTCGTGCCGTGAACAGGCTGCCGAAAACAGGTTTTTTTCAGCACCCGGCCAAGCCTCGATAACAGACAAACCACTGGAATCCGTAACTTCCATCCCAAACTTGCCAATCCGGATTCACCACCAGCCCCTCCCAGGAGGGGCGTCTGTGTGATTTATGTTACATTGGATCGACAATAGCGCTTTCTACCGGAAGCCTGAAAAGGTATCATTGGATACCCCGACAACAAGCATGTCGGGGAACAGCTTTCCGGTTTCCGTACCTGAGTATCACCGTTCACCCAGCCAAGGGCCTGGGTGCCTGTTTGTCTGTGGATTGACTAGTGCGTATAGGACCCTACTCCATTACCGGCAAGACTATCCTGGCTCCGATGGCCGGCGTCACGGATCGTCCCTTCCGGCAGCTGTGCAAACGATTGGGGGCCGCCATGGCGGTCTCCGAGATGGTCACAGCCAACTCGCTGCTCTGGGGCAGTAGGAAAACGCTCAACCGGACAAATCATGAAGGGGAACAGGAGCCCCGGGTGGTACAGATTGCCGGTTCCGATCCGGCGCTTCTGGCACAGGCCGCGCGCTACAACGCAGACAATGGGGCCCAGATCATCGACATCAACATGGGCTGCCCTGCCAAAAAAGTTTGCAACGTCATGGCGGGATCCGCTCTGCTTCGTGACGAACGTCTGGTTGAACGGATCCTCGCGTCGGTAGTGGCAGCGGTAGAGGTTCCGGTAACTCTCAAAATCCGTACCGGCTGGGACAGCAACAACCGCAACGGGGTACGCATCGCCCGAATCGCGGAGGCGACCGGGATCCAGGCATTAGCGGTACATGGCCGCACTCGTGCCTGCGGTTACAGTGGTACAGCCGAATATGACACCATCAAGGCAATCAAGGAAGAGGTCTCCATCCCGGTGATTGCCAACGGTGACATCACCTCCCCGGACAAGGCCCGTCAGGTGCTGGAGTACAGTGGCGCCGATGCAGTGATGATCGGGCGGGCAGCACAGGGAAACCCCTGGATATTTCGTGAAACAAACCACTACCTGGAAACTGGAGAGCATCTGCCACGACCGGCCTTGCATGAGATCCGCTCCACCGTGCTGGAGCATATTCGGGCGATCTACACATTTTATGGAGAGCGTACCGGCGTGCGCATGGCGCGCAAGCATATCTGCTGGTACAGCAAGGCCCAACCCCATGGCGCCGCTTTCCGGCAGGCAGTAAACCAACTGGAGACCAGCAAACAACAACTGGCCGCAATTCGCGACTTTTTCGACCGGTTGATAATAAATGAGGAGTTGGCCGCATGAATGCAGTACTCAAACGGCAGGATCCCCCCCCTGCAAATCTGGGCGAATGTATGAAGCTCACGCTTGACCGCTACTTTACCGACCTCGACGGACAGCCCTGTGGCGATCTCTATGCCCTGGTGATGCAGCAGGTGGAGAAACCCCTGCTCGAATTCGTGCTCAACCATACCGGGGGAAACCAGACCAAGGCCGCACAACACCTGGGTATCAACCGGGCAACCCTGCGCAAACGGCTCAGGGAATACAATCTGCTGTAACGACCAATACACGCCGCAACGAACACCATGTACCCTATCAAACGAGCTCTGCTGAGCGTATCGGACAAGAGCGGCATCGTCTCGCTGGCCAGACAGCTCTCCCAGCTTGGTGTGGAGATCCTCTCGACCGGCGGTACCGCAGCCCTGCTGATGGAGAACGGTATCCCGGTGATCGAGGTTTCCGACTACACCGGGTTCCCGGAGATGATGGATGGCCGGGTGAAGACACTACATCCGAAGATCCATGGGGGACTGCTCGGCCGGAGGGGAGTTGACGACCAGCTCATGAAGCAGCACGGGATCGCCCCCATCGGCTTGGTGGTGGTCAACCTCTATCCTTTCGAGCAGACGGTCACCCGGCCCGATTGCGATCTCGCCACCGCCATCGAAAATATTGACATCGGCGGCCCGGCCATGCTGCGCTCCGCCGCCAAGAACCACGCCGCCGTCACGGTAGTGGTGGAGAGCAGCGACTACGACACAGTCATCACAGAGATGCAGGAGAATGACCGGGCAGTGAGTGACGCCACCCGCTTCTCCCTTGCGGTCAAGGCGTTCGAGCACACGGCACGCTATGATGGTGCGATCGCCAACTATCTGGGAGCGATCCGTCCGGATGGTGGCATGGCAAAATTCCCGCACACCTTCAACCTGCAGCTGAAAAAGAGCCAGGATCTGCGCTACGGGGAGAACCCCCATCAGCAGGCCGCCTTCTACACCGAGCACCAGCCAACCGACGCCGGGATCGCCACCGCCACCCAGCTGCACGGCAAGGAGCTCTCCTTCAACAACATTGCCGACACCGACGCTGCCCTGGAGTGTGTCAAGCAGTTCGACGCCCCGGCGTGCGTCATTGTCAAGCACGCCAACCCCTGCGGGGTGGCGCTGGGCGACGATATCGAAACCGCCTATCGGCTGGCCTATGAGACCGATCCCACCTCGGCCTTTGGGGGCATCATCGCGTTCAACCGTGGGCTGGACGAAACCACCGCAGAGGCGATCATCGGGCAGCAGTTCGTGGAAGTGATCATCGCACCACAGATTAGCGAGGCGGCGCT
>JALSRO010000109.1 GCA_026984715.1 Chromatiales bacterium
GGTGGTGGTGTTTCGCCCGGGGCAGAAACTGAAGGCCAGGGTGGAGACCTATGCTGGAACCAAGTAACAACAATGAGCTCCCCCCCATCCCGGGGAAGCGCTATTTCACCATCGGGGAGGTTGCCGAGCTGTGTGCGGTGAAACCCCATGTTCTCCGTTACTGGGAACAAGAGTTTCCGCAGCTCAAACCGGTCAAGCGGCGCGGGAACCGGCGCTACTATCAGCACCAGGATGTGCTGATGATCCGTCAGATAAGGACACTGCTGTATGAAGATGGCTTTACTATCGGTGGTGCGCGTCAGCGCCTGTCCAGTCAGCAGGATGGTGACGAGAACGGGTACAACCGCCATCTGGTACGCCAGCTCAGAAGTGAACTCGAAGAGGTGCTGGCCATTCTCAAGGCATGAGCCGGGTCTTCGGGTGTTATCCGGTCGCAGAATGGGTTATCATATCGGCGATGCCGGCGCTCCCCATGCCGGCTTTCTGTTTCAGTAGTATCGGGGCGTAGCGCAGCCTGGTAGCGCACCTGCATGGGGTGCAGGTGGTCGGAGGTTCAAATCCTCTCGCCCCGACCAATCCATCTCTCCCCTCGTCGTTTCCCGCTCCCCCTCCATGGGTGGGGTAGGGGTTGCCATGATCAACGGTATATGCCGTATTCAGGCCCCCGGACAGCGGGCAAACAAGGCGCAGCGCGGGGGCTGGAACACAGATCCTGTGCCTGTCCGGAAGCCCCTGATCCCATGATATTCAATGATATGCCGTGGTGGCCGGCGGGCTGCATTACCCTATCTTGCCAAGGCGTGTCTGTTTCATCCATCGGCTGGTTCTTCAGCATATACGAGCTTTTCTCCGCACGACCTGCACAGGTAGCTGGCTGTCCCCCGATGAATCCTGTTGTGGCGGGTTGTCGTCAACAGGTGGATGTGACAACCGCAGCGGTAGCGAAAGCGCCGCTGGCGCCGTACCGGGATGCCGTGCAGGTCATATCTGCCGGTTACGTTGGGTTCTGCTCCAAGGGCGAGCATGACCTGCTTCCACTCGGCTCCATGAGGCCGAATCCGCCGCAGGTCATAGAGAATATCGGTGAAGTAGTGTGCCACCTCATGAGGTACGGTAGTTGCCAGGTTGTCACCGAAATACTTGGCGAACAGATAGGGGTTGTAGTGGATGGAACGATTCCCCTGCCGGTTTCGGTAGACTCCGGCCGAGCACCCACCCAAATCGAAGTGGATGGTTACCGGCCGGAGCTCGATGGCGAATATCTCCGCTCCCCGATGCAGCTGATTTCTGGTGGCGTCGAGTACCCGCTGCTGCTGGTGCCGATCGATTGGCTGCACTGGAGCGACCGGGTTTTTCTGATCGGCTGGTTGCATCTTGGTTCATCAGTAGTGCGGGGGAGTTTCGTCAATCTCTCCCCCTTGGGCTGCAGTGTGTTGCTGTTCCAGCAGCAGCTTCAAATCCCTGATTGTTTGCTGCAACTGAACCAGTTGCTGCTGCTGGGCATTGATGCAGTTGCTCAGCTGTTCAATAGCTTCGTCCTGGAACGCTACCTTGGTCTCCAGCTCGATCAAACGCTGTTTCATGGCGTCTCGCCTGCAGGTTGCCGTTGGGTTAATAATAATAAATTGCCAAAACAGGCCGTTGAACCCGGAATACACTCTATCGGATTGCCGGGTCGATGGTGTTTGCAGTGTGACAGGGCACTTCCGTCACGCCGAGGCGCAGGTCGGCGGGTGTGTCGATATCGATCAGGATACCAGCATCCTCCACTTGCAGTATGTTGATCCGTTGATGATGCTGCTGCAGGAGATGGCGGGCGCCCTCATCTCCGGTGAGTTCCGCCAGCTGGTCCCGGTAGCCTCTTCCGAAGCCGACGGGGTGTCCCCTGCGCCCCCGAAACCAGGGGGTGACGATGGCATCCCTGTTTTCGATGGCGGCTGCAACCGCCCGAATAGTGGTTGTCTCAATGAACGGCATGTCGGCCAATGTAATCACCCACCCCTCTGCTGCTTCGGGTGTCGCATCGATGGCACATGCCAGGCTTGAACCCATTCCCGAGTTCTGCCGGTTGACCACAACCCCTATTTCCAGGGAAGAGAGGTATCCGGCCAGTCGCGATGCAGAGGGCGAGACCACGGCGATACTGTTTGGGAGCGCGGCATGTAGCTTGCGGGCAGCGAGTAAACCGATCGGTCCCTCGCCGGGCAAGGGGTGTAGCAGCTTGTCGGCTCCGAAGCGGGAGCTTTCCCCGGCCGCCAGCAGGATACCCATGATTGTCATGCGAGTGGTTTCTCTTCTTCCATTGCGGCCAGCCGCACCCCATGACGCTCGGCGGTCACTTCGGCCAGGATTGCCACAGCAATCTCCGCCGGAGTGCGGCTGCCGATGGGCAAGCCGACAGGCCCCCGGAGGCGCGCTATTCCTGTTGCGGAAACCCCAAGAGAGGCGAGGCGTCTTCGGCGGTTGCGGTTGGTGGTGTGAGAACCCAGCGCACCCACATAGAAAGCGTCTGAATCGAGTGCCGTCATCAGTGCCATATCGTCCAGCTTGGGATCATGCGTCAGGGCAACGATGACACTGTGACGATCGGAGGCCAGGGCAGTGACGGCATCGTCCGGCATACGGCTGTCCAGGTGCACTCCGGTCACGTTCCAGGTAGCGAGGTACTCCTCCCGGGGATCGCATACGATGACGTCATACTCCAGCGTCAGTGCCAGTTGGGCCACGTAGTGTGATAGTTGACCTGCGCCGACAATCAACATGCGCCAGTCGGGAAAGAATGGTTGTTCCAGCGTCTCTCCGTCCCAGTGAAACCGGGACGCTCCCCGCCATCCCGGGAGCAGGGTGCTCGAACCGGTGCTGCAGCAGAGCCGTCTGGTGATTGGAGTTCGTGTCTCGATGCTCGCCAGAACCTCTCCGGGAAAGATCGCCCCTCCCAGCTTTTCGAGCAACAGCATGAGACGCCCCCCACAGGGCAGGCCATACTGTCTGGCCTCGTCGCTGTTCACGCCATAGCTGATGGTCTCCGGTCTTTCGATGGCGAGCTGTTTGTTACGGATCCTCGTGATCAGGTCATCCTCGATACATCCACCGGAGACAGAGCCGGCGATCTCACCGGCAGTCGTGATTGCAGCAAGCGAACCGACGGGGCGCGGGGCGCTCCCCCAGGTTTGCAGGACGGTCGCCAGAATGACCTGTTTCCCCTGTCGTATCCAGGTGTTGGCGGTACGGAGCACCTCTCTGTTCGGGGCGGTGAGGGATGGCTGCATCTCTCAGACAGAATTTAACCGGAAAAAACGGGGTGCGAGATTGCCGGGCACCTCGAAAAAGCCTTTTTTCTGTGGTAACGGCGTCGGCCCCTTGCCCGAATCCTCAGGCATTCTCTTATTTATATTTATCATTGCGGTTCTCGGTAATGGCACCAGGCATTGTTCTACCTCCTGCATCCCGCGGTTGTGCCCGCGAGACTTCTTTGCTCGCGCAAAAATTGCTATTCGTTTAACCCGGCGACAATATATGTCATATGTCGCACAGTGGGTATCGGTTACTGCCAAATTGGTTGGCCATCGCAAACCAAAGTTGATTATAATCGGAGGTTCGGCAATTGGCTGCATTTTGTTTTGGACCTGGCAAGCATCGTTACTATGGAAAACTACCGCAAAGTTCATTCTCTCCGGTTGAAGTTCTTATCAAACCCCTGTGAATCATGCGTGTTTGCGGTGGAGTATCGGCCGGTGAATCTCTGCTGAAACCCCTTTCCCCATGAGTGAGTATGGCAGAAAAACCTTCCGTGTCGAAGGAGTCGATCTGGCGCTCGCGCGCAATGATCGTTATATCTTCAGCGGTTTGAACTTTTCTCTGGAGGCGGGTCAGATATTACAGGTCGAGGGCCACAACGGTAGCGGGAAGACCACTATGTTGCGCATATTGTGTGGGCTCACCCTCCCAACCGAAGGCAGGGTTCAATGGTGTGGTGAGGATATTCGTGCCAATCTTCCGGAGTATTATGCCCATCTGGCCTATGTGGGCCATGCGCCAGGCATCAAGGGGGAGTTGACGCCTTTGGAGAATCTCAACCTGACCATGAGGATGGATTGCCCCCGAAAGGGAGCCGATGCGGAGCAGGTGCTGGAGCGATTGCAGCTCCCCGCCTATTGTGACGATATT
>JALSRO010000110.1 GCA_026984715.1 Chromatiales bacterium
GGGAAGGGGGTCACCCTGAACCTTGCCGGTTTGGGAACGGTGAATTTCTCGGAAGTGCGGGAGATTATGTAGATCCCCTTCCGGGCCATATACATTACCAGTCACGAAAAAAGAGGAAACAAACCATGTCCTTTCGAGTTGCACTCAGCGGTCTGAATGCCGCCTCAAAAGATCTGGCTGTCACCGGTAATAACATCGCCAATGTCAGCACCACCGGGTTCAAACGTTCCCGTGCCGAATTCGTCGATGTCTATGCAGCTTCCTACCAGGGCATCAGCCGTCTGCAGAGCGGTAGCGGCGTGCGGGTGGCGCAGATACAGCAGCAGATGGCGCAGGGCAACGTGGAGTACACCGACAATAATCTGGATCTCGCTATCAACGGGAAAGGTTTCTTTGTGCTGGAGGACAACGGTTCCCGTGTCTATAGCCGGGCCGGCTCCTTTGCTCCGGACAAGGATGGTTTCGTTGTCAACAGCCAGCACCAGCGGTTACAGGTAAATCCGGCCAACGATGACGGTTCCTTCAATACCGGAGTGATCACCGATCTGCAGCTCTCCACCAGCGAGGGGCCGCCCAAGGCCACCAGCGAAGTGAAGGTGAGCATCAACCTGGACTCCGAAGCGAAGGTCGTGGATGCTGCCCTCTATCCCAACTTTGATCCAGCAGATCCCAACACCTATACCTATTCCACATCGGTGACAGTGTACGATACGCTGGGTTCCAGCCACTTGGCCACCATGTACTACCGCAAGAACGGCGCCAACGATTGGGATGTCTACACCACGCTGACCGACAAGACCGACTCGGATGTTCCCGCCGGAGGCGATGGGTTGGCTGAGGCGGCTACCCTGCCGGGTGGCGCCAACAATCAGATCTCTGGCCCCTACAACCTGAGATTCACCTCCACCGGGGGTGTGGACACCGTTGCTAGTTCCCCTATCCCGTTCAACTACAGCTGGAACATTGAAAACGGAGCAACCACTACACTGGACTTTACGGTGGACTATGGGGCTTCCACCCAGTACTCCCGAAACTCGGGGGTCAACTCCATCAGCCAGGACGGCTTCACCACCGGCCTGCTCACCGGCATCGATATCGACGACAAGGGGGTGGTATTTGCACGCTATACCAACGGTAATGATCAGACGCTGGGGCAGGTGGTGCTGGCCAACTTTGCCAATCCCCAGGGGTTGCAGCCCAACGGTGACAGCGGTTGGCTGCAGACATTCGGATCGGGAGAGCCGCTGTTTGGCGAGGCCGGTTCTGCCAATCTCGGGCTGATTCAGTCCGGGGCACTGGAGTCATCCAACGTCAACCTCAGTGAAGAGTTGGTAAATCTGATAGTTGCACAACGCAACTTCCAGGCCAATGCCCAGACAATCACGGTCAACGATACCATCACCCAGACGATTATCAACATGCGCTAGGGTTGCCATTGACCCGGCGACAGATATCGTCGCCGGGTCAATATCGATATGGTGCATATACAGCAGTTGCCCTCCGGCAACGATTGAGATATTTTTCTGGAATCCAGCTGGCAGCCAATCAATCTTTTGTTGCTATCTCTGCCCCGGTACGATCTCTGCCATTTCTCCCCGAAACACCACGACCGTCTCCCCGGTCTCGAGAGAGCTGATTCCTGCTTGATGATATACGGGGAATGTGGTTACATGAGCGCACTCCCCCAAGATGTCGGCATGGAGCCGAAAAGCAGAAAACTGTACTCTGCTATTGCAGCGCAGACAGGTTGCATCCTCAATAGCGAGAGGGTATGCGGTTATCCGCTGTTGTCGTGACCATGGTGGTACCGCCACGGCAGATGGAGAAAAACATAGATAATACTATTAACCCGGCAACAATATATATCGTATTCAGCCGTGGCGTGCCGGTTCGCAGCAAGGCGGCCCATCCCAGGCAGGCACCGGACCTGCGCTCCAGTGCGCTGGACAGGATCTCCGAGTGTCGCGGGTGCAGGGATGCACTGGAGCGACCTTGACAAGGGAATGATCCTTGCCAGCGCACAGCGCCTCGTTCTGGTGCCTGCCTGAAGCCCAGAATGCGACATATATTGTTGCCGGATTCATGAGTAACTACTCTGCGAGCATCCAGAGCAGTTGTGTAACCGCCCTTTTTGACAAACGCAACGGCATAATTCACCCAGAGGGTTTTCGATGCTGACCAACATCAAACAACACATTCGTCTGAGGAAGCACGAAAACATATTGATTCATATTGGAAAGTGTGGTGGGAGTAGTTTGAGGCGTGCTATCAGGCAGTCCCGCAAGCTGCGCATTACCGGTATCGTCCATGTCAGTAAACCGGTATATGTGAGAAACAAAAACTACTACATCGTCGCCAGAGATCCCGTCTCCAGATGTATCTCTGCATTCAACTGGAGGTACAGACTCGTCGTTACCGAGCGGAGCCAGATGAATCGGTTCGATGGCGAGTTCGAGGTATTGAAAAAGTATGGAGTTCTGAACAACCTGGCTGAAAACCTTTTTGATTCAAGAGGGGTTCTCGAACCGGCGGTTGCCGCTGAATTTGAAACGATTCACCATCTTCGCGAAAGGATCTCCTTCTATCTCACCGATTTTCTGGCAGATTGCCCACCAGAAAAGATCAAATGTGTGTTCATGCAGGAAACCTTGAATCAGGATATCGAAAGGATGCTCGGGGTTGCCAGCTCCTCCATTGCCAAGGAGAAACGCAACGAAAGGCCGGAGGGAGGCCGGTTGAGTCCGAGGGGAAAGCGCAACTTGGTGAGGTATCTGCAGGAAGATTACAACTGTTTGTTTCATCTGTACAATATTGGCCGCATAGACAGGGAGTGCATGCTCAGGATATACCAGAACGCGATATCGGTGGAGTGATTCAGGACGGAGTGTTGGATACCGAGGTGGGAGCAGATGGCCAGGGGAAGGGTCGCCTCTTGCTCCTTTAGTCTATTCGGCGATTCGCGCCTTCCGCTACCCGACTGCGAAACGAGGTGATCATTTCGTGACCGGAATAACGGTGGAATGACATGTCGCCAAAGTGCGGGATGGGGATTCCAAACCGGTTACGGGCGGGCGGCACTCGATCAATAGAGATACACCGCTCCCGAGTTTGTTCTGGAGTCGTTGAACGCATCGCCGTTGATTCCGGTGGCGTTGCTGTCCTCCCGGTATCCCGCCACGGCAAGCGTATCGGCGTTTCCACTCAGGGCGACGGCGCGTCCGAACTGGTCACCGGCTCCGCTGTTGCTGGCCTTGATGTAGCTCTTCTGGCCCCAGATTCCGTTGCTGCGGATAAACAGGTAGGCCGCCCCGGCACCGCTTGCCGAGTTGTCCGTGGCGTCACCATCGACGCCAGTGGTGCTGCCGTCCTCCAGACGGGCCCCAACTGCCAGGGTGTCGCCGGCATCGCTCAGGCTGACGCTCCAGCCGAAGCGATCACCGGCGTCGATGTTCTCTGCCTTGAGGTAGGCTTGCGGCTGCCACTCCGCGCTTCGGAAAAACAGGTACACCGCGCCGGCATCGGCGGCAGAGTTGTCGCTACCGTTGCCATCCACCCGCCGTGCGGCGCTGTTCTCTCCCCAGGCGCCGGCCGCCAGCGTATCGCCACTACCGTTCAGCGCAACAGCGTGACCCAACCGATCGCCAGCTCCTGCATTGCCCGCTTTTATATATGCCTGTTGGCTCCAGCCGTTGTGGTCGCGGATGAAAAGATAGATGGCGCCGGAGTTCGATCTCGAATTGTTGTTTCCATCACCGTTGATTACGGTGGCGTTCCCATCCTCTTCGGGGGCACCTGCCGCCAGGGTGCTGCCGTCTCTGCTCAGATCGATGGCTGAACCGAATCGATCTCCCGCCCCGCTGTTTCCGGCCTTGATGTAGGCTTGTTGGGTCCAGACCCCGTTGCTGTTGCGGAAGAGATATACGGCCCCGGAGTCGGGCGCCGAATCGTCGTTGCCGTCGCCGTCGATCCCGGAGGCGGTGCTGTCCTCTCCTGGTGCGCCCACCGCGAGGGTACCGCCATCGCCGCTCAGGGCGACAGTGTAGCCGAAGTTGTCGCCGGAGCCGCTGTTTCCGGCCTTGATATAGGCCTGCTGGGTCCACCCTCCGCCACTGCGGGCGAACAGGTAAACCGCCCCTGAATCGGTGGCGCCGCTGTCCTCTCTA
>JALSRO010000111.1 GCA_026984715.1 Chromatiales bacterium
CGCGCCGCCAAGGAGCAGGTCCAGCACATGGTGACGGTGTTGTTGGGGCTCCCAGCATCGCCCCAGGCGGATGCCGCCGATGCCCTGGCGACCGCACTGTGCCACTGCCACTCCCGGCAGGTTCGCTCCATGACAGAGGCGCTCCGGTGATCGGCCGGTTGAGCGGCGAGCTGATCGAGAAGCAGCCACCGGCCCTGTTGCTGGAGGTGGGTGGCGTAGGGTATGAGCTCGAGGCCCCGATGAGCACCTTCTACTCGTTGCCGGAACCGGGAGAGGCGGTGGTGCTGCACACCCATCTGGTGGTACGCGACGATGCTCACCTGTTGTATGGTTTTGCCTCTCGCGAAGAGCGCCATCTGTTCCGTGCCCTGATTCGGATCAGCGGTGTTGGGCCGAAGCTGGCGTTGACCATCCTCTCGGGCATTTCGGCAGCGGAGTTTACCCGCTCCGTCCAGGAGGGCGATGCCGGCCGTTTGGTGCGTCTTCCGGGGATTGGCAAGAAGACCGCCCAACGTCTAGTCATGGAGATGCGGGATCGCCTGGATGACCCCTGTAGCGGCGTTGCTGCTCCAGGTCTGGTAGTGCAGCAGCCGCGCTCCGGTACAACGCACCGGGATGTACGGCAGGATGCCTGCAGTGCGCTGCAGGCGCTCGGTTACCGAACCCAAGAGGCGGAGCGCCTGGTGGGAAGCGTGGATTGCGAGGGGCTCACCAGCGAGGAGATTATCCGTAATGCCCTCAGGAATGCGCTGAAGTAGATGGGATGAGAAGCGGATGATAGAGACCGACCGACTGATCTCCCCCACACGGCAGGACGATGAACCCTCACTGGAGCTGGCGATCCGTCCTTCCCGGCTGGCGGACTACATCGGGCAGCAGAGTGTACGGGAGCAGATGGAGATCTTTATCGGCGCGGCATCCGCGCGTCGTGAAGCACTGGACCATGTGTTGATCTTCGGCCCCCCGGGCCTTGGTAAAACCACCCTTTCCCACATCATTGCCAATGAACTGGGAGTCAACATGCGCCACACGTCCGGGCCGGTGCTGGAGCGGGCCGGCGACCTCGCTGCGCTGTTGACCAATCTGGAGCCGAACGACGTTCTGTTCGTGGACGAGATCCACCGCCTCAGCCCTGTGGTGGAGGAGGTGCTCTACCCGGCCATGGAGGACTATCAGCTGGATATCATGATTGGGGAGGGCCCGGCCGCCCGTTCCATCAAGCTGGATCTTCCCCCTTTCACCCTGGTGGGAGCAACCACCCGTGCGGGCTTGCTCACCTCGCCACTGCGGGACCGGTTCGGTATCGTGCAGCGGCTGGAGTTCTACTCGGTGTCGGAGCTGTGCACCATCGTAAACCGCTCGGCATCCATCCTGGGGGTTGCCATCGATGATGAAGGTGCGCAGGAGATTGCGCGCCGGGCGCGGGGCACGCCACGTATCGCAAATCGCCTGTTGCGGCGGGTAAGGGATTTTGCCGAAGTAAAGGCGGATGGCAGGATAAGCGGGGAAGTTGCCGGGCTGGCGCTCGATATGCTGGACATCGACACCCACGGTTTCGACTTGATGGATCGCAAGCTGTTGTTGAGCATGATTGAGAAATTCGATGGTGGACCGGTTGGAGTTGACAGTCTTGCCGCAGCTATCGGAGAGGAACGTGATACCATAGAGGACGTCTTGGAGCCGTTCCTGATCCAGCAAGGTTTCATGATGCGCACCCCACGGGGCCGGGTGGCGACCCGTAACGCCTACCTGCACTTCGGACTGGATGAGAAAAACAATAAATAGTGACTGTCCAGCAGGTGAGCGTGAAGCAGTAGCGGGAGATGGCTCTCCGGAATAACCTGTACCTGCAACCTCCCGTTGTCAGGTCGGAACCGGCGATCGAGTCCGCAGCACAGTCACTGGCCACGGGATGTTGCAGGATGGTTGGATGGAGAGGTCACACGCAAGCCGCATCGGATCATGACCGTTATCTTTCGACGATTTCGCCCCAAATCTACCCGGCGGGTCATTCTATACGGATTTGCCCTGGTTGCCTTGCCGCTCATCGCCGCGTTGATGTATGCCGCGTTGCGGGTGGATCACTTGGCACAGCAGAGCCAGTCGGCGGTTCACCAGGCGGCCCAGGCGATCCATGACAGCCAGTTGCTCACAGAGCAGATCAAGGCGATGGAGCGCGCTGCGAGGCAGTATGTGGTTCTCAAGGACGATAACCTCCTCAAGGCGTACCATCAGAGCCACCAGGAGTTCAGAACCACGGTGAAAAATCTGGCCAGAATCTCCCTGGGCGGCGTGTACCAGCAACGAATCTCCCATCTGGTGGGTGTGGAGCAGGAGATCTTCAGGCATTTGGGAGACAAAGGATATGACAGTAGCGAAGCACTTGCGCCACGGTTCAGGGAGCTGGCCCATATCGCTACCGGAATCCAGGCAGACAGCAATCACCTGATCGAGCAAGAGGTGGCCTCCATGCGCAAGACGGCGACCGACGCCCAGCAGGTTCTGTTCTGGGTCACCGTGGCGTTGGTCCCGTTCACTTTGATTACGGCAGCCTTGTACACCCTGTTCATCTCACGTTCGATCCGTCAGATAGAGCAGGCGATCGAGAATCTGGGCAGTTCCAAGACAGGAGGGGCGGTAGATGTTACCGGGCCTCGTGATCTGCAGCATATCGGAGATCGGCTGGAGTGGTTGCGCAAGCGTTTGATGGAGGTGGATCAGGAGAAGACCCGCTTTCTGCGCCATGTCTCTCACGAGCTGAAAACGCCGCTGACAGCGATGCGTGAAAGCGCCGAGCTGCTACGAGATCGAGTCGTTGGGCCACTGAACAGCGAACAGATGGAGATTATCGATATCCTTCGCTCCAACACCTTCAAGCTGCAGAAACTGATCGAAAACCTGCTCAGCTTCAGCAACACGACCCAGACCGCTTCGCTCCGTCTCAGGACATCCGAAGTGGATATGAAGCAGCTTATGGAGGAGGTGATTCGAGACCATCTTCCCACTATCAAGGCAAAAGCGGTTCGGCTGGTTACCCAGCTGCAGCCGCTCAAGAGCACGGTGGACAGGGAAAAGATCCGCACCGTGATGGATAATCTGCTTTCCAATGCGGTCAAATTCACCCCGGTCGGTGGATGTATCTGGATCAGTATGAAGAGCAAGCAGGGGCGACTGGTACTGGATGTAAAGGACAACGGCCCGGGAATCGATGCGCGGGACAGGAATAACATCTTCGAGGCCTTCTACCAGGGGCGCAGGCAGACCGACAGCCATATCAAGGGCTCGGGGTTGGGGCTCTCCATCGTTCGGGAGTATGTGAACGCTCACTTCGGAACCGTAGCAGTGGTGGATACAGGGCGCGGCGGCGGGGCTCATCTTCAGGTGACATTGCCACTGAAGGTTGCTGCTCCCCCCAAGGTTGCAGTCTCGTGAGCGGAATACGAGGCGGGAGATACTCCCGCCGCGGTGTGAACGGGCGTAGAGGGGGGTGGACGCTCGAGGCAACAAGGGTTCATGATACGACCGAATCCGGAAACAAGGGGTGCAGGTGAGACAGCGCGGAACAGCCATATTGGTAGCGGCCCTGCTGGTGGGGGCGTCGGGTTGCGGGAGTGTGCAGGAGATTCTGCCGTCGCCCACCCATCGAGAGGAGAAACCGGTGGTTCGGCAGGAGGGAAAATTGGCACAGCTGGTGACATATTTTGATATCGCCGTCCACATGCCGGCAGAAGAGGTGAAGCGTGAGTACCGGATGCAACGCCGGTTGATGGTGGCCGATACCTGTAACGAAGCCCGGATACTGGTGGCCATGCTGCTTCTGAATCCCTCCCTACATTTCCCGAGGACAGAACAGGATCCCAAGTTGCTGCAGCCCTGCATCGAGAAGCCAGACGGAGGGGATTTGGAAATTTCCAGTCTGGCGCGTATTCTGAAGCTGCAGCTGGAGGAAAGACGCGAGCAGAGAACCACCCGGCGCAGATTGGCAGCCGCCAGCTCCAGGCTCAACGCGGCGAATGGGAAAATCAAACTCCTGGAGCAGAAGATCGAAAAGTTGAATCAGAAGCTCGATGCACTCAAGCGCATCGAACGCAGTATCAGGGAGCGGGAATGAACAAACACACG
>JALSRO010000112.1 GCA_026984715.1 Chromatiales bacterium
CACTGAAGTACATGCCGGGATAGGTCTTGAAATAGGTGACGATGAAGCGCTGGTGATTACCGTATACTCCGCGCATCTGACCGGGCCAGGGGTGGGTCATCACCAGATCCCCTTCACACTCCCCTTCCAGAATGGCGCCACTCTCATCCACGATGGCAGGCGATACGCCAAAGAAGGGGCGAGTGGCGGAACCGGGCTTGAGGCGGGTGGCGCCAGGCAGCGGGCTGATCAGTATTCCCCCGGTCTCGGTCTGCCACCAGGTGTCCACGATGGGGCAGCGCTGTTCACCGACCACCCGGTAGTACCACTCCCACGCCTCGGGGTTGATGGGCTCACCGACGCTGCCCAGCAGGCGCAGGCTCTGGCGCGAGGTACGCTTCACCGGCTCCTCCCCCTCGCGCATCAGGGCGCGGATGGCGGTGGGGGCGGTGTAGAAGATGTTTACCTGGTGCTTGTCGCAGATCTGCCAGAAGCGGGAGGGATCGGGCCAGGTGGGTACCCCTTCGAACATCAGGGTGACAGCGCCGTTGGCCAGCGGGCCATAGACGATGTAGCTGTGGCCGGTAATCCACCCCACGTCGGCGGTGCACCAGTAGATGTCGCCGTCGTGGTAGTCGAAGATGTACTTGTGGGTGATGGCGGCGTAGAGCAGGTAGCCGCCGGTGGTGTGCAGCACCCCCTTGGGCTTGCCGGTGGAGCCGGAGGTGTAGAGGATGAACAGCGGATCCTCGGCATCCATCCACTCCGGTTCGCACTCGGCGGGGGCCTCGGCCATTGCCTCGTGGTACCAGAGGTCGCGCCCCTCGTGCCACTGGATGGGGCCGCCGGTGTTGCGCACCGTGAGTACCGTGTGCACGTCGGGGCAGCCCTGCAGAGCGGTATCGACGTTGTGCTTGAGCGGGGTGGTGCGGCCGCCGCGGCGCCCCTCGTCGGCGGTGATCACCAGGCGGCAGTCGGAGTCGAGGATGCGATCCTTGAGCGCCTCGGGGGAGAAGCCGGCGAACACCACCGAGTGGATGGCGCCGATGCGGCTGCAGGCCAGCATGGCGTAGGCCGCCTCCGGAATCATCGGCATGTAGATGCAGACCCGATCACCCTTGCCGATCCCCTTGTTCTTCAGTACGTTGGCCAGCCTGCACACCTGCTGGTGCAGCTCGTGGTAGCTGATGCGCTTGTCGTCATCGGGGTGATCCCCTTCCCAGATGATGGCGGTCTGGTCGCCACGGCTCTCCAGGTGGCGGTCGATGCAGTTGTAGCTGACGTTGAGCCTGCCCCCCTCGAACCAGCGGATGTACGCCTTGTGGTAGTCCCACTCCAGAACCTTGTCCCACGGCCTCTGCCATGAGATGAACTCCTCCGCCTGCTCTGCCCAGAATCCCTCCGGGTCGTCGATGGAGCGCTGGTACATGGTTTCATACTTCTCTTTGGTGATGTGGGCGTGTGCCGCAAAGGATGCAGGTACCTCATAGATCTTGGTTTCAGACATGGTTCTCCCCATTGGTCATTGGTCTGGATGGTGGTGAGATTGTCGACCTGGCGACCAGGTGTTTCGCATTTAGCTGCCGCGTCGACGATGCTTCAGGAAATTATGGCACACTTTTGCTGCCGGGCAATGGTACGGGGTACGGCCGTGATGTCCCAATGCTGTACGGCCCAATGCCAGAAGGTGGCGAGATCCCCCTACAGCAGTTCGGAGGGAGGATGCTGTCCAAGCAGCTGGAGCACCTTCCACAGCGCAGGAAGCGGTCGTTCGGGATCCAGCGCGGGTGCGCGGGTCTGTTTGCTGAGTTTCTGGCCCAGAGTGTTGGTGATGATGGGTAGATGGGCATAGCGGGGGGAGGGGAAGCCAAGGAGCTCTTGCAGGAATATCTGGCGTGGTGTGGAGTCCAGCAGGTCGCAACCGCGCACCACTTCGGTGACTCCCTGGGCGGCATCATCCACCACGACCGCCAGCTGGTAAGCGATCAACCCGTCGCTGCGTCGGAGGATGAAATCTCCCACCTCGCGCTGCAGATTCTGATGCTGTTTTCCCTGGACGAGATCATGGAAGGAGATCTCCCTCTCTCCGGTGGAAATCCTAAGTGCGCGCGGGTGCTTTCCGGCAGGCAGGCCGTTGCGGCAGGTGCCCGGATAGATCGAGGCCACGCCGTTGACGGCTGCTGCCTGGCGCCTGATATCCGCCCGGCTGCAGCCGCAGGGGTAGAGCTGATTCCGCAGCTGGTGCAGCGCGGCCCGATAGGCGGGAAAGCGGGAGCTCTGGTAGAGAACCTCGCCGTCCCAGTGAAGGCCGAACACCTCCAGGGTGGAGAGGATTCTCTCCGCCGCACCCGGTACGACGCGGGGAAGATCCAGATCCTCGATGCGTACCAGCCAGCGCCCGCCGTTGGCGCGTGCCTGCAGGTAACTACCGGTGGCAGCAAGCAGGGAGCCGATGTGCAGGGGGCCGGTAGGCGACGGTGCAAAGCGGCCTGTATAGGTGCTCGTGGTCGTCACGTCGAAAAAAGGGCTGACATGGCTAAACTTGCAGTTTCTTCTGCCGACAATTGAGTGAGCATATTACTGCAGGGGAGCAGAATAATGAACAAAGAGAAGCTGGTAATCGAGGGGGTACGGCCGGACGGAAGCCGTTTGCGCCCCAGTGACTGGATAGAGCGCATCTCCTCTATGGTAGCGGAGTTTGGCCCGGATCACCGTCTGCACTACTCCACCGCTGTTCATCCCTGTATCGTGGATGGCAAGAGGTGTCTGATAGTGGAGCCGGAGCTGCTGGAGAAGAGTCCGGAACTCTATGAGTACATCCTGCATTTTGCCGAGCGCAACCAGCTGACTGTCCACCTGGATGGCAGTGCATTTGAGAGCACCGATAGAGAGTCGTCGCAAAATGACTGCTCTTTGGCAGGTTGTTGAAAAAGCCTATCCATGGTCTTTTTCAACGCGGGGCCGGAAAAGAGCGATTTCCCGCCCCCTTCATTTTCAATGGCTTGGTGCCATTGAAAATGGCGGCACATCCCTGTGCCGTAAACGGGCTGTCGAAAAACAGCGTTTTTCAATAGCTTGTTAGGAGCTTAATATGAGAAAATTATTAAATATTGTGATTTATGACAACGAAAGGTGAAGATTCTATGAGTTCAGATGCGATGGTGATTGAGGGTGTGAGGGAAGATGGCAGCAAACTGCGTCCTAGTGACTGGATAGAGAGGATCTCTTCCACCCTGGCCGAGTTTGGAGCAGATCACCGTTTGCACTACTCTCCGTGGGTGCATCCCTGTGTGATCCAGGGGCAGAAGTGTTTGGTGATCGAACGGGATCTGCACGAAAAGGATCCTGCTGCCTACCGCTACATCATGGATTTTGCCGAACAGAACGGGCTGCGCATTCAGCCGGATCGGCGTACCAAGCAGGTTCCCGTGGAGCAGGAGCGGCGTCTGAATTGACAGGATTGTCCGGCTAAAGCCTCTGCGCCATGGCGTGGCAGGCTTCGCCGGCATCCGGGGTGGCTGCTGTTTCTTCCGGAATGGCGAGGCGGGTGTGCGTCGGGTTGTTCATGTGGAGGCAGAGATGGCGGCTGCGGGGGGCTGAAATCATCGGCGAGATGAGGTGGATTCACCTCATCTGCTTTTCGCGTATTTCGTCGAGGGTCTTGCAGTCGATGCACTGGGTGGCGGTGGGGCGCGCCTCCAGACGGCGGATGCCGATCTCCACGCCGCAGGACTCGCAGTAGCCGTAATCACCGCTGTTCAGCTGCTCCAATGCCTCGTCGATCTTCTTGATCAGTTTGCGCTCCCGATCGCGGGTACGCAGCTCCAGGGCAAATTCGGACTCCTGTGATGCCCGGTCGTTGGGATCGGGGAAGTTGGCTGCATCGTCCTGCATGTGATGCACGGTACGATCCACCTCCTCCATCAGCTCTTTCTTCCAGGAGTTCAATATGTTGCGAAAGTGCTCCTTCTGCTTCGCGTTCATGTACTCCTCGCCCTTTTTCTCCTTGTAGGGCTTGAATGAACTGACCCCTTCGGTTACCGATTTTCTCTTGCTGACTGCCATTTGAGCTGTTCTCCTGATCTCTGTCCCCTGTGTTCAATCGAGTTCACATTTCTACCAGAACCGGATACTCTATTAG
>JALSRO010000113.1 GCA_026984715.1 Chromatiales bacterium
GTTTTATCAATGTTTTTGCCAGAGCCTGGTGGGCTGTTTCCCTTTCGGTCAGGATGGTGCGGGCGCGCTCCTTTCCCTCTTCCACAAGCGCCCTGACCTCTTCATCGATCTGGCGGGCCGTCTCTTCACTGTAGTTGCGCTGCTCCTGTTCCACCCCGAGATACATCAGTTTCTGATGTTTTCCCAGTGTCACCGGGCCCAGTTTTTCACTCATCCCGAGCTCCGTAATCATCGAACGGGCGATCATGGTCGCCCGCTCCAGATCGTTGGAGGCACCGCTGGATATGTCGCCATAGATGATCTCTTCCGCTACCCTGCCTCCGAGAAGGATGGCGATCTGATCCTTGAGTTCACTGGCGGTGGAGAGGAACTTCTCGTCGACCGGCAGCTGAAGGGTGTATCCCAGGGCCGCCACGCCACGCGGAATAATGGACACCTTGTGTACCGGCTCTCCGGTGGGGACAGTTACCGCAACCAGCGCATGTCCGGCTTCGTGGTAGGCGACGCGCTCTTTCTCTTTGTCGCTGAGAGCACGGTTTTTCTTCTCGGGACCTGCGATGACCCTGTCGATGGCTCTTTCAAAATCCTCCATGGTAACGCTGTCGTGATTTTTGCGTACCGCCTGGATAGCCGCTTCATTGGCAATGTTGGCGAGATCCGCTCCAACGAATCCCGGGGTGCGTTGAGCGACCACTTTCAGATCCACATCATTTGACAGCTTCATTTCCCGGGTATGAATCTTCAGGATCTCGACTCGAGATTTCAGGTCAGGTTTGTCCACGACGATCTGCCGATCGAAACGTCCGGCGCGAAGCAGCGCCTTGTCCAGGATCTCCGGACGATTGGTGGCGGCCATTACCACCACGCCGGATGAGGGATCGAACCCGTCCATCTCGGTAAGCAGCTGATTGAGAGTCTGTTCGCGTTCGTCGTGCCCTCCCATTGCCGGCCCCATGCCACGTGCGCCTCCGATGGCGTCCAGCTCGTCTATGAATACGATACAGGGGGCCTTCTGACGCGCCTGCTCGAACAGTTCACGTACCCGTGCTGCTCCTACGCCAACGAACAGTTCGATAAATTCCGAACCACTGATATTGAAGAATGGAACGCCGGCCTCACCTGCAACAGCCCTTGCCAACAGTGTCTTGCCGGTGCCGGGTGGTCCCATCAGAAGCACCCCTTTGGGCATGTGGCCTCCGAGGCGCTGAATACGGCTGGGATCCTTCAGGAATTCGATGGTCTCGGAGAGCTCCTGCTTTGCTTCGTCCTGACCGGCTACATCGTCGAATGTAACCTTGATACTCGATTCAGGATGAATGTGTATCTTGTTACCGATATTGAGAAATCCCTGACCCATGCCGCCCATCCGTTTCGCCATCCATCCCCACAACAGGAACAGCAGTCCGAAAGGGAGAACCCAGTTGAAGAAGAAACTGGCCAGCCAGTCGTTGCTCTCCCTGACCTTGTACTTGACGCCATGTTTTTCGAGGTCCCTTGCCAACTCGTTGTTCCACAGGGGGACGGTGATAAACCGCCTTGGTTGCTGGGTGGCGGGATCCTTGATGGTCAATTTACCGCTGATCACCTTTTTGGTGACGACCGCTTCCGCCACTTCTCCTTTGTTGAGATGTTGCAGGAATTCACTGTACGGGATCTCCTCGTTTCGCGCCTCCTGGTAACCTTGCCACATGTAGAACGACAGCAGTATGAAGATGATATAGAGCCACAGCGTGAAATCGGGACGCTGCCAATATCGCCTTTTGTCCGCTGGTTTGTTGATCTCTATATCCGGTTTTTTGTTGGCGCCAAGATTGAACTGGGTTTTGTTCATGAGTATTTCCCTTTCTCGCCCTTGTGGATTTTATTAACCCGGCAACAATATATATCGTATTCAGCCGTGGCGTGCCGGTTCGCAGCAAGGCGGCCCATCAGCCGTTATAGCCACTCTACAGCAAGATGGGGTAACGCAGCCTGCGGGCCGGAACGCCGCGGCCTCTCGATGAAATATAGGGGCTGCTCTGATCTCGTTCAAGCTGTACCTTCCACTGATGTGGGCCGTTGTCTCCCGTTGTGCCCCGTTCTGCCCCCGGCATCACGATGATCTGCCGGTGTGTGGAAAGGGGGAGTGTTCTCCCTGGTCAATACCAAAATGATCCAGATGCCATCAGTTTGAACTTCCGGCTTGCCAATGGATGTAACCTGGGTGACAGCTTTTGCCGTTATTTTTTGCCATAGTCACGAATATGTTGGTAGTGAGGGGTGATGATGCAGATCAACTGCTGTATTTCGATCTGCCGATCCCCACAGGCCGCAATGCGGATCCTGCAACTGCTTCGGCAGAGGGGATACGAGATGCGGATGGTTTCTGTCATCGGTAGCGGAAGTCGCGGGGAGTGGCATCCGATCGGGTTCTACAATAATTGCGGCGAAATCGGCTGCATGGGTGCAGAGGAGGGTTTCTGGAAGGTGTCATGGATGATGCTGGAAAGGATAGCCTTCTTCTGTATTCCCGAAGTTGGAACGGTGGCCGCTGCGGGGAAGATTGTCGACTCGATGGTGAAAGGGATGGAATCGGGGAGGATATCTGACCGTTTCGGCATTCCCGGCAGCGCACTCTATCTGGCTGGTGTTCCCACAAGGGAGGTTAGCGACTATGTGCGAGCGATCAGAAGAGGCCGGTTCCTGGTGCTGTTTGAGGGTGAATGGCGCGAGGTTGGAGATGCCTGTGACCTGATGCAAGATTCAGCGTATCGGGTTACGGTGCACACTGCTTGACAGCTTGCTCGAGGTAACGAAGCTTGAATTGCACTGGTTGTACCCCATGTTATATGCAATTCCGTCAGGCGCTCTGTTACTCCGGAAGCTATTAACCCGGCAACAATATATATCGTATTCAGCCGTGGCGTGCCGGTTCGCAGCAAGGCGGCCCATCGCCGTTGTAGCCACTCTACAGCAAGATGGGGTAACGCAGCCTGCGGGCCGGCACGCCACGGCCTGTCATTGAATATCATAGGGTTAGGGGCTTCAGGCAGGCACCGGCCCTGCGTTCCAGTGCTTGGCAAGGGAACGACCCTTGCCTGCCCACTGCGCCTTGTTCCGGCGCCTGCCTGGAGCCCTGAATGCGACATATATTGTTGCCGGGTTAATAATAAATGTGCTTGCATCAAGGTTTCTGGACAAGATAAATAAAAACAATGCGTTTGGGGAGACCATGGCTATGGTGGATACAAAAGGGTACTACCAGGCGCACGTGAATCCAAAAAATGTTTGGGGAGGGCCTGGCGGCTTCAATACGGGAGAGAACATATCCAGGGATGCACCGAGGCTCGCCTCCAGAATCGTAAACTCTCCCACTGCTGCGACCAACAATATGAGCAAAGGAGACCTCACCAGAAAAATAGAGGTCGATTCAACAGATGAAACCCATGCTCTTGCCGTTGCGATCGAGCGATTGAGAATATCCATGAGGATCCTTATGGATAAATATGGTTGACGTTCAAGAGTGCTCTACCGAGCCGCCCTGACTGTCTTTGGGTATCGCTGTGATTGATTGAGCTGTTCGAGTGGATGGCAAAACAGATAGCTCCTGGTAGTTGGAACATAGCGTTATCGGGTCTTCATCGAATCGTGTGGGTTCGTAGCGGGCAGTTTCGGGAAGGATAATCAGCAATGGGACGGTTTGGCTGGGTGTCGAATCAGCTGAGGTGTCTCAAACGTTGTTGGCGGCTTTTGTGTATGCTCGACTTTGCGGTGTATCTATTGCCTCTACATGTCATATCTCACGGATTTCAAATGGTATGGTTGGAGTTCTCATGGTTGTTTGCAGGAAACCAACTGATGCCCACCCACACTGTAACTCGGTAGATAGCAGATAGTTGCCAATCAGAATCTCTTGTCCTATACTGATAATACAATCAGTGATTATATTATCAGTATCATGAAGCCGCTCACCCACAGACAGCAAGAGATTCTCGCTTTCATCCGCAGCCATATAGAGACGGAGGGGTATCCCCCCACCCTCGCCGAGCTGGCCCGGGCGCTGGGGGTGAAATCCACCAACGGCGTGCGCGATCACCTGCGGGCTCTGGAGCGCAAGGGGGT
>JALSRO010000114.1 GCA_026984715.1 Chromatiales bacterium
GCGAGGGTGAGCGCCGCGGGGATCCGCCGGCGGACGCTCTGCCGCAGGCCGCCGCCGTAGTCGTCCAGCCGCTCCGGCTGCACGCCGATCAGGGCCAGCCGCTGCGGCCGGTCGTGCAGCAGCCGCGCTGCCGCCAGCACCTCCTGGAAACCGGTCTGGTGCATGCTGATCTTCTTCGCCCCCATGTAGCGGGGCACGTCGTCGTCACGGATCAGGCGCAGTTCGCCGGGGGGGAGGCCGAAGTCGATGGCGTCGAAGAGCAGCAGCCGACTGGCGCCGCTCACCCAGGGCAGCAGGAACATCCCCTGGGTGCCGCCGTCCATCAGCCGGGTGCGGGAATCGAAGCGGCAGCGCCGGTTCAGCGCCTCGATGCAGCGTACGCCGAACCCCTCGTCGGCCCACAGCAGGTTGCCGATCCCCAGGATCAGGGTCTCCGTCTCCACTGCGGCCGGGGTGGCGATCACCGCCGGAACATCCGCCAGCCGCCGATGATGGTACTGACGCTGCTGCCGTTGCCGAAGATGTCGGCGCGCACCGCCATGTAGATGTGGATGATGGCGAAGGTGAGCATCAACCACATTCCCAGCTCGTGCCAGTTCTGGGTCGCCTCGCCGCCCCCCAGCAGGGGAAGCAGCCAGCCAAAGCCGATGTCGGCCCAGCTGCCGCTGCCCAGCCCCTCGCTGTAGAGAGCGAAGCCGCTGGCGATCATGAACAGGGTCAGCAGGGTGTTGAGGAAGAACATCGCCGCCTGCGCCAGCGGGTTGTGGCCGGGGTAGGGGGGCTGGCGGCGGGTCAGGAACAGATAGAACGCCAGCTCGTGGAACAGCCCCTTCCACCAGTCGGGGCGCCAGAAGGGGAGGTAGAAGATCTCCCGGGCGTAACGGTTGCCCACCAGTGCCCAGTAGATGCGCACCGCGAAGCCCACCGCAAACAGGTAGGCGGAGATGAAGTGGATCAGGCGGATGTTGCCCATCAGAAAGTGGTCGCCGGCCTCGCCCGCCAGGGAGGGGAGCGGGTGGGCGATCAGGTAGCCGCTGGCCGCCAGGGCCAGAAAGCTGAGGGCGTGGACCCAGTGCCAGAGGCGCACCGGCGCCTCGAACACATAGATCGCCGCGGGAATGCGGGTTGCGGTTTGCGTGTTCATCTCAGCGTACCTTGATGGTGGCCAGCTCGGCACCGTCCGCGCTCATCACGTGGGTGGAGCAGGCCAGACAGGGATCGAAACTGTGGATGGTGCGCAGGATCTCCAGCGGTTGCTCGGGATCCGCCATCGGGGTGCCCAGCAGGGCGGCCTCGTAGGCGCCGATGTTGCCGGCGGGATCGCGGGGCGAGGCGTTCCAGGTGGTGGGGACCACCGCCTGGTAGTTGTCGATGCGGCCGTTGCGGATCCGCACCCAGTGGCCCAGCGCCCCGCGCGGCGCCTCCACGTGGCCCACCCCCTTCGTCTCCGCCGGCCAGTCGGCCGGCTCCCACTTCTCCATGTTGGCGGTGGCGGTGTCCCCTGCCTTCAGGTTGGCCAGCAGGGCGTCGAACACACGGCGCATCTTGTGGGCTGCCCAGGAGCACTCCAGCCCCCGCGCGGCGGTGCGCCCCAGGGTGGAGAAGAGCGCCTCCAGCGGCAGGTCCAGCTCCCGCAGCAGGCCGTCCACCTGCGCCTTGATCTCCTCGTCGCCGTGGGCGTAGGCCACCACATAGCGCGCCAGGGGGCCCACCTCCATGGGGTGGCCACGCCAGCGCGGCGCCTTGATGAAGGAGTATTTGGCGTGCTCGTCCAGCTGTTCGATGTTGGTCTTGCTGCCCTTGGCCCCCGGTCCCAGCTCGAAGTTGGGTTCGGTGATTCCGTCCCAGGGGTGCAGCCCCCGGCTCTCGTCGGGATAGCGGTACCAGGAGTGGGTGACGAACTCCTGGATCTGCTCCGGGTCGCGCAGATCCACCTCATGCACCCGGGACAGGTCGCCATCGACGATGGCACCTCCCGGCATCAGCATGTTCTCCTGCGACCAGTCGTTGGCCACCCAGGGGTATTCGCCGTAGGAGAGCAGGTTGCGGCCCGCCAGGCCGCCGCCGATCCGGGACCACTCCTTGTAGAAGGAGGCGATGGCCTTGAGATCGGGGATGTAGACCTGATCCACGAAGGTGATGGCACGGTCGATGATGGAGGAGACATGGTTGAGCCACTCCATGTTGATGCCGCCGTCGCCATCCAGGGAGAAGGAGCAGGGCATGCCGCCCACGATCCAGTTGGGGTGCGGATTGCGGCCGCCGAAGATGGTGTGGATGCGGACGATCTCGCGCTGGAACTCCAGCGCCTCCAGATAGTGGGTCACCGCCATCAGGTTGGCCTCCGGCGGCAGCTTGTAGGCGGGGCTGCCCCAGTAGGCATTGGCGAACGGCCCCAGCTGGCCCGACTCCACGAAGCGCTGCAGGCGCGCCTTGACGTCGCGGAAGTAGCCCGGCGATGACTTGGGCCAGGGGGAGATGCTGCGCTGCAGCTCTGCGGTGGCCCTGGGGTCGGCCTTCAGCGCGCTGACCACATCCACCCAGTCCAGGGCGTGCAGGTGGTAGAAGTGGACCAGGTGGTCCTGGGTCTGCTGCGCCAGCATCATCAGGTTGCGGATGTGGTTGGCGTTGGCGGGGATCTCGATGCCCAGCGCATCCTCCACCGCCCGCACCGAGGTGAGCGCATGGACGCCGGTGCAGACGCCGCAGATCCGCTGGGTGAAGGCCCAGGCGTCGCGCGGGTCGCGCCCCTTGAGGATCACCTCGATGCCGCGCCACATGTTGCCGGTGGAGACCGCATTGCGGATCACGTTGTTCTCGTCCACGTTCACCTCGATGCGCAGATGCCCCTCGATGCGGCAGATGGGATCTACCACCACCCGCTTGCCGCCGGTGTCGAGCCTGAATCCGTTGGCGGTCATCACCTCACTCATCGCTGCTTCCTCCCTTGTCGTCCTTCCTCACCAGCCGGCTGATGGTGGACACCGCTGCATGGGCGGCCACGCCCACCGCCGCTGCCCCGGCCACCACCTTGCCCACCTGCTCGGCGGTCACCTCCACGCCACCGGGCACGTTGAGATCGGTGGTCGGGTTGTAGAAGGAGCCGCGATCCCAGAAATCCTCCTCCGCGCAGCCGAGACAGCCGTGCCCTGAACGTACCGGCCAGGAGAGGCCGCCGTTCCACTCCATGGTGGAGCAGGCGTTGTGGGTGGTGGGTCCCTTGCAGCCCATCTTGTAGAGACAATAGCCCTTGCGCGCTCCCTCGTCGTCGAACCGTTCCACGAACTGGCCGGCGTCGAAATGGGCCCGCCGGTAACACTTGTCGTGCAGCCGCCGGCCGTAGAACATCTTCGGCCGTCCCAGCCGATCCAGCTCCGGCAGGCGGTCGAAGGTGAGCATGTAGGTGATCACCCCGGTCATCACCTCGGCGATGGGCGGACAGCCCGGCACCTTGATCACCGGCTTGTCGGTTACCACCTTGTGGATCGGCGTGGCGCGGGTGGGATTGGGTCGCGCCGCCTGGACGCAGCCCCACGAAGCGCAGGTTCCCCAGGCGATCACCGCCTTGCTGTGGCTGGCCATGCGCCGCAGCTTCTCCACATAGGGCTTGCCCGCCTGGATGCAGTACATGCCATCCTCGTTCAGCGGTGGATTGCCCTCGCAGGCGAGGATGTAGTTGCCGTCATGTTTTTCGATGGTCTGATCCAGGATCTCCTCCGCCTGGTAGCCGGCGGCGGCCATCAGGGTGTCGTCGTAGTCGAGGGAGATCATGGAGAGGATCACATCGGAGGCCAGCGGGTGGCCGGAGCGGATGAACGACTCCGTACAGCAGGTGCACTCCAGCCCGTGCAGCCAGATCACCGGCAGCCGCGGCTTGGTCTCCAGGGCGTGGGCGATGGTGCCGGCAAACTCGGGAGCCAGCCCGAGCGACGCGGCGGTGAGACTGCAGAATTTGAGAAATCTGCGCCGGGTGATACCCTGCTGGCGGAGGATCTCATAGAAGGTTGGTTGGGTACCCATGACGATGTTCTCCTCTGAACATGCCCTGCTGGATAGAGTGGAGT
>JALSRO010000115.1 GCA_026984715.1 Chromatiales bacterium
TGGGGGCCAGCGACGATGGCGAGTGGAGCGACGTGACCAAGGAGGAGAGTGACTACCTGCGTTTCGTTCTGCACGGTATCAGGGCGTCCGTTTCCGAAGAGAAGGGGAGAGTGCCAGAGAATGAGGCCAGTGAGTGATTCGGCAACCAGATCTTTTCCGTTTGTTCTACGGTATGTGGTAGTTGGTAGCGTTCTCTGTAGTAGCCGGGGCGGCGGGTGGGAGCATGTCCGACTTTCCGGTTTGGTTCGTGGTATCTATTTCTTTGGTCGGCTCCAGACTGTGTGAAGGATATGGGCCTGCCTGAAGCCTCTCTCCCTGTGATATTCAACGAAAGGCAGTGGCGAACCGGCACGTCATGGCTGAATAAGATATATATTGTTGCCGGGTTAGTGATAATTTGGCTGTTTCTGTTCTCTCCTGCCACTGCTGTTGCCGAGTATGGCGACATCATTCTCAACAGCAAGGCGGACTCCATGCGCAAGGCCGAGGTGGGGGACGTGCTTTTTCCCCACTGGTTCCATCGTATCCGCTATCGGTGCAGTGTATGCCACGAGAAGATCTTCGTTCTCAGGGCTGGGGGAAACGATATCAGCATGTCCAGTATCTCAGAGGCGGGGGAGCAGTGCGGCAAATGTCACAACGGCATGATTGCCTGGGAACCGCTGGAGTGTGATCGCTGCCACTCGCTCGAGCCGGGGTGGAGCGGTGGGCCGATCCAGTTTTCTTTGCATTCGTCCGGAGAGAGGCATCCAAAGACACTCAAGGAGCGGGCGCTGGATATCCGGATCGGCAGCAAGGCCAAGCCCTATTCCAATGTCATAAAGCTGGCGTCGGGATGGCATCCCAAGGCGCTTTCGGAGAGCGGTCTGCCGCTCGACAGATATGGTCTGGTAAACTGGGCGGAAGCGGTGCGCGATGGAATCATCGATCCACTTCCGAGCCTGAACCCGAAGGATGGTGATGCCGGTCAGCAGATGCGCGATACCAGAATTCTGTTCCGGACCAGATCGGAGTTTGTGGCAGATGTGATATTTCCCCATGATATTCACAGCTACTGGCTGCAGTGCGATGTGTGCCATGCTACGCGGGGTGGTGCGATCTTCCGCAAGGAGGTCGGGCAGAATCAGATCGACATGGCCGATATCGGCAGGGGTAGATGGTGTGGGCGTTGCCATGACCGGGTGGCGTTTCCCATCAGTGATTGCAGCCGTTGCCACAGCCATCCCAAGGGAACTCCAGTGGACAAGGATGTCATCGTCCGCGCACCGTCGGGTGGCGACTGAAACGGTTAGGCATATTTTTGGAGCAACCGGCAGTAGCCGAGGAGAGAAGAGTTGAAAAAGTTACGAATATTTCCCATCGAAATCATGGTGTCGATACTGCTTTCGTGCTCCATTTCCGTAGCGGCAGAGAAGGCGCCGGATCAGATTCGGCTTGGCTCCAAGATAAACAGTATGAAGAAGGCAGACGTAGGAGTGGTGCTCTATCCTCACAAGTTGCATGAGGAACTCTATGAGTGTTCCGATTGTCATCCTGCAATCTTCAAGCGGAAGATTGGCGCAAACGATATCGATATGCAGAAAAATATTGACGGAAAATTTTGTGGTGCATCAGGTTGCCACAACAGTGCCGAGGCTTTCCCGCTCTACCTTTGCGAGAATTGCCATACCAGAGTCGGCGCTTCTACCAGGTAGCCCCCCGCCGGCCCCGTCATGGGACGGCTCATGGATGGATGCAGAGATGTCTCAGTGTGCGGAGAGTCGTACCAGTGCATCCACCTTGGCATCTTTGGCCTGGCTGTGGCAACGCTTGCAGTCGGCGAACTTGAAGGAGACTCTGCCATGGCAGTGGCCGCAGAACCGCCCTCTGGACATGTCCCTCATCCGAATATCATTTCCACCGAGCTTGTCGACGAAAAAAGCGGGATGACAGGTTGAGCAATCTATCCAGTCGGAGTGCACCTTGTGGCTGAACAGTACATTGTCGACGAAGTCGCTCTTTGATACGAAAAGGATCTTGTTGTCCCTAGTGCGTTCCTTGAAATTCTTGTCGAGGCTGACAAGGGGGACGAACACCTTGTCGCGCTTCATTTTCAGCCAGTCGATGAGCCCGAAGCGATCCACTGGCAGTCTACCGTTGACGAGATTCTCCGGGTGCCATTCGGCCCCGATCTTTTCGGCAACCCTCTTGATCTCAGCATGATCGATAAGGTCGGGATCGTGTAGCCGGGCCGCTTCGGGTTTGCCAGCGATGTGGCATCTGTTGCAGCTCTTTTCGTCCTGGGCGGAAAATGCCATCTTGCCGTTGTGACAGACCCCGCACTGCTTTCCGGCGGCGATCTTCTCCTGGGATATCTTGTTCACCCAGCGCTGCATGCGGAATATGGCATTGTGGCACACCTTGCACTCGAACAGGATTCTGTGCTTCCAGTGGGGATAGAGAACCGGTGCAAGGTTCGCCTTCTCAAGCTCTTTTTCGTGCCGTTTCATGACGAAGTTGCCCAGAAACTGCTCCTCCTTCTTCCACTTCATTAGCTCGGCATTCTTCTTGCGCTCCTGCTCCAGCTCTCTCTTGATGATGGGTTCCACCTCCATCAGCGGCCCATTGTCATCATGGAGGTGACGCTGCATATAGGCCATGGCACTGGCTATGTTTAGCAGATACATCCGCTCTTCAAAAACCTTGTTACCTGTGCGTGATTCCTCGATGAGCTTCGATACCGCCCGAGGCACCAGTTCCTTGTTCTCCTTCACCAGATTGGTCTGTGCCAGGAATCGCTGTTGGTAATAGTTTTTGGTGAACTCATTGAGAAAATCAGTAATGCTCATGGCTGCGATGCAGGGTGACGAGGTCATCAGCAGCAGGAGTATGGATATCAATGCGGCTCCACCGGATACGTGGTGTGCCTGGGTGGCGGGGTTCGCTTTCTTCATGGTTTATCGACAGAGCTCAATGAACCGAGTGAGTGTAGGTCATTATAGTGGTGCAAAAAAGGCTGGAAGTAAAGGGCCGAATGGCCCCGTGAACTGCCGGCAGAGTACCTTCGATAGCATCTTTCCAACGGAATGGATGGACGGTTGAGCGGGAACCCTGTTGTATTTCAAAAACTTATTTTCTGTATTGATATTACGGTCTATCGGGCCGGGGTTGCGGAAAAGGTTCTGGTGGAATGGTGTGATTATTTTGACACTCTATGGGGAGTGTGATATTTGTGAAAATGTTGGTACCCAAAAGGGGATAATTATCCTAAATTTCATAGGGGTTTTCTGTCAGGAAATCGGGGCGAGGTTCGATAGTTATGATAAAAGTTGATAGACGAAATGGCGGCTGGCTGATGCTGCTGATGGCTGTGGTCCTGTCTTTTTCCATCAACCCTTCTGCAGATGCGAGGGAGTATGGGGATATCTATATGGATTCCACCCGCGAGAGCATGGAGAAGGCCGACGTTGGCGCGGTTGTCTTTCCACACTGGTTTCACCGCATCCGCTACAAGTGCAAGGTGTGCCATGAAAAGATATTCATCATGCGCAAGGGGGCAAACAAAATCTCGATGCGCGAGATAATGGACGGCAAGGCGTGCGGGACATGTCACAACGGCCAGATCGCATGGGAGCCTCTGGAGTGCAAGAAGTGCCACTCCGCGAAGTTGACTCCGGCTACCAAGAGTTCGGCAAAGGCCGGCAAGCAGCAATAGAGGTGGACTGATATGACGATACCATTTAATAGATACAGAGCGTTGTGCACCCTGGCAGTGAGCCTGCTGCCGCTGGTTCTGGTTGTCGCCTGTTCTGCTGCCGGGGAGCGCGTGCCACCACAATCTGCCTCGGAGACCAAAAAGGAGGCAGCAAAGGCGGCGGCTCCTGCTCCGGCCGCGGGGAGTGTCGCGAAGGCTCCTGCAGCGGCGGCAGCAGCAAAGGAGTCGGGTGCCGGGAAGGCCGGGGCCGCCACTCCATCGAAGCCAAAATTGAGCTCCATCTATCTTGGGAGTGACGGGAAGATGGCTGGGACCGGCGATCCCAACCGACCTGTGAGCGATGCCTACAAGATAGGGATGAGTG
>JALSRO010000116.1 GCA_026984715.1 Chromatiales bacterium
AGATCAAGAGTGAAACCCGAATGGTCGATGGCAAGCCGGTCAAGAGCAAGAAAAAGGTAGAGGAGGTGATCAACGTCGCCACCATCCGGGATCAGCTCAGCCACCGCTTCCAGATCTCTGGTCTGGAGAGTACCAGCGAGGCCCGCAACCTGGCACTGCTGCTGCGGGCAGGTGCGCTCGCCGCTCCCATCGATATCGTCGAGGAGCGGACCATCGGCCCCAGTCTCGGGCAGGACAACATCGACAGGGGGATTCGCTCGGTGATTATCGGCTTCGTGCTGGTGCTTGCATTCATGGCGCTTTGGTATCGTGGTTTCGGCTTGATGGCCAATCTGGCGTTGACACTCAATCTGGTACTGATCGTGGCGCTGCTCTCCATGCTGCAGGCCACCCTGACACTGCCGGGTATTGCCGGTATCGTGCTTACCGTCGGTATGGCGGTGGATGCCAACGTGCTCATCTTCGAGCGGATACGCGAGGAGCTGCGCAATGGCAACACACCCCAGGCGAGTATCAACAGTGGCTATGCAAAGGCATTCTCCACCATTGCCGATGCCAACATCACCACGCTATTGGCGGCGCTGGTGCTGTTCGGCTTCGGGACGGGCCCGATCAAGGGATTCGCGGTGACGCTCTCCCTTGGCATCGTCACCTCGATGTTCACAGCCATCATGGTCACCCGGGCGGTGGCAAATCTGATCTACGGCCGGCAACGGCGTCTTGGCAAACTGTCTATCTGAGGAGCGGTAATGCAGCTGTTCGACAAAGATACGCAGATCGACTTTCTCGGTGTGCGAAAGGTGGCGATGGTGATCTCGCTGGGACTCATCGTTGTTTCCATCGTATCGCTGTTTTGGCGGGGGCTGAACTTCGGAATCGACTTTACCGGCGGTACCCTGATCGAGGTGGGCTATTCGCAGCCGGCCGAGCTGGTCGAGGTGCGCAAACTCCTGGCCGGGCAGGGTTTCGGTGATGCGGTAGTACAGCACTTTGGCACTTCGCGCGAGGTGTTGGTGCGGGTCCCTCCCCGGGAGGGGATGAACAGTGCCGAGCTCAGCAGCCAGGTGTTGAATGTGCTACGGCAGCAGCAGGGGGTTGGTGAGGTCAAGATGCGTCGTGTGGAGTTTGTCGGTCCCCAGGTGGGCGAGGAGCTGACCAATGATGGGGGGCTGGCGATGCTGCTCGCCCTCATCGGGATCCTGATCTATGTTGCGCTGCGTTTTGAGTACCGGTTTGCCGTTGGTTCGGTGGCTGCCCTGATCCACGACGTCATAATCACTCTTGGGGTGTTTTCTCTGCTGCAGCTGGATTTCGACCTCACCGTTCTGGCGGCGATTCTGGCGATAATCGGCTACTCTCTCAACGATACCATCGTGGTTTTCGACAGAATCCGGGAGAATTTCATCAAACTGCGTACAGGTACGCCGCTGGAGGTGATGAACATCTCCATCAACCAGACGTTGACCAGAACCTTGATGACCTCCTTCACCACCTTGCTCGTGGTGGTGGCCCTGTTTCTGTTCGGTGGTGAACTGATTCATGGGTTCGCCACTGCACTGCTGATTGGTATCGTGGTGGGAACCTACTCCTCCATCTATGTTGCCAGCTCGGCGGCACAGGCCCTGGGCGTGAGCAAGACGGATCTGATGCCGGTGGAAAAGGAGGGGGCCGAGCATGACGAGCTGCCCTGAAGCCGGACCGCTTGCCTGCACAAGCAATGAAAAAGGCGCCAAAAAGGCGCCTTTTTCATTCTATCGTATTGACCCGGCAGCATCAGAAGCCGTAGACCAGTGAAACACTCGTGGTGCTATCGGTCTCCTTCTTGCCACCGACAGGATCGCTGTTGTGCTTGATCTTGAGCGCTGCCTCCATCGCTATGCTGGAGACTAGATTGGCCCTGATGGCGGTAACCGAGTTTACCGTGGTGTTGTTCTCTCCGCCCAGGATCAGAACGCCCTGGCGAAATTCGGCGGTTTCACTGAAGTGGTGTATATAGTCCAGAGCCGCTCTGCCGACACTCTCCGATTCGGTATCTCCGTTGTTCAGCTTGTTCTGACGCATACCTGCACCGACCTCCAGGTCGAGAGTGTCGGCGGCGGTGTTCAGGAGCCGGTAGCCATACCCCACGGTTGCGGAGAGTTGCTGATCGTAGCCGCTGAACTGATCGAACTCCGCGCGTAGTGCGGTATAGACGTAGGAGCGCTGATCGAGCTTGTAGTCCACCTTGTAACCCAGCATGTATCTTTCGGCCGTGCTGTTCCCATCGTTGTCGGCCTTCAGTGCTGCCGCCTGGAATTTGTGGCGCCACTTCTCCTTGTCCAGCTTGGCTGTGGCATCAGCGCTCAGATTGCTGGTGTCGGAGTTCCCCCTGGTGACCACGGCACCGAGACCAACAGATCCGGACCAGCCATACTGCTCGGCATCGGCCATTGCATCGGCAGAGCGGGTGTAGCGCTGCTTGACCTCGTCGGCGGCCAGCCCTATGGTGGGAAGGGATACCAGTGCAGCTAGAATCAGTGTTCCATTTTTCATATAAAAATCCTTTGTATTACAAATTGTTGATGTGGTCTTAGGCGGTCCCATTGTGCCGATACGGCTGCCTCATTGCAAGTCGGGGTACTGTACCAGCTGCTCTGTAATCTCCCGGATCAGGCTCGGCCCTGTGTAGATCAGGCCGGTATAGATCTGGATCAGACTGGCCCCAGCGGCTATCTTTTCACAGGCATCCTTGCCGCTGAGGATGCCTCCGGCACCGATAACGGGAAGGCGGCCGTCCAAGGCGGTGGACAGTTGCTCGATGACACGGGTGGAACGTTGACGCAGCGGTGCTCCGCTCACTCCCCCCTGTTCCGTTCCATGGGGCAGTTGCTCGACCAATCGGTGATCGAGTGTTGTGTTGGTTGCAATGACGGCATCTATCCCATACTCTGACAACAGGTCCGCCATGGTGGCGATTTCATCCGGCTCGAGATCGGGGGCGATTTTTACTACCAGAGGCACGTAGCGTCCGTAGCGGGACTGGAGGTGTGACTGCTCCTCTTTCAACGGGCCAATCAGTGTGGAAAAACTGTCTCGTTGCTGCAGGTTCCGCAGTCCCGGGGTGTTTGGAGAGGAGATGTTGAGCGTAATATATCCTGCCACAGGGTAGACCTTGCGCATACATAGCAGATAGTCATCCGCTGCCCTTTCCAGCGGGGTATCGAAATTCTTGCCGATATTGATCCCCAGGATGCCGCGGAAGCGCGCCCGTTTTGCCTGTGACACCAGATGGTCCACCCCCTTGTTGTTGAAGCCCATCCGGTTGATGATGGCCCTGGCGCGTGGGAGCCGGAACAGCCGTGGTGGCGGGTTGCCGGGCTGTGGCCTGGGTGTGACGGTACCGATCTCCAGGAATCCGAACCCGAGTGCTGCCAGCGCGTCTATATAGTCGCCATTCTTGTCCAGTCCAGCGGCCAGGCCGACACGGTTGGGAAACTCCAGGCCCATGAGTTTGCAGGGTCGGGATACGGGGGAGGGGAACACTCTTGCGGTGATACCGAGCCGGTAGCCGATCTGCAAGGCCTGGAGAGTCAGATGATGGGCCTGCTCCGGGTCGAGACGGAACAGCAGGGGGCGTATGATGGGGTAGAGATTCATGGGGTGTCTGATTGAATGACCGGAAAGGTGTAATGATTATCAAAAAGCAGTCCGATATCAAATCGGGGGAGATAACCGACCCGCAGATCTACAGGGAGAGGCGCCGTTTCATCCGCACTGCTTCCGGTCTGCTGTTCGCCGGGATGGCGGGGCGTGCCGCTCTGTTGCAGGCAGGTTACGGAGGTGAGGTGTTGCAGGGGGTCCGGCGGGGTCCCTATGCCACGGACGAGACGCCTACGCCGTACAAGGATATCACCAGTTACAACAACTTCTACGAGTTCGGAACCGACAAGAGCTCACCTGCACGGCTGGCGGGCAGTCTCGAGCCGCGCCCCTGGTCGGTCATCGTGGAGGGGGAGGTGGCGCGCCCCGGCAGCTAC
>JALSRO010000117.1 GCA_026984715.1 Chromatiales bacterium
GGGAGTTGCTGGAAAAAATGAAAGCCGAGCTGAAAAAGCGGTGAGCACATGAAGCCTCAGGTTCTCATCGTCGGCGGCGGCATTTCCGGTCTTTCAACAGCCTGGTGGCTGGCGCAACAGGGGGTTGCGGTGGAAATCTGGGAATCTGCTCCGCGAGCCGGCGGAAAAATCCGCAGCCACCGCGAAGACGGCTACCTCACCGAAGACGCCGCAGCCCTGCTGGTCAATTTCCGCCCCCAGGTCGATCAAATGATCACCGACCTGGCATTGAACCGGCACAAACACCTGCGCGATGAAAATCTGAAACGTTATATCGTGCATCATGACAGGCTTACCCATGTGCCCATGCTCCTCCCGGCCCTGTTGACCTCTTCGTTGTGGAGCCTGCCGGCCAAGCTGCGACTGATGGTGGAACCCTTCATCCCCAGAGGCGCCCACACCGGAGAAAGCGTATCCGAATTCATCCGCCGCCGCCTGGGGAGGGAAATTCTGGATACGGCCATGGACGCCTTTGTATCGGGCACCCTGGCAAGCGACCCTGATCTGGCGGAAGCACAATCCGTACTGCCACGCCTCACCGCACTGGAACAACGCTACGGCAGCCTGAGCATGGGAATGTTCATCAACAGGGTGGTCAAACGGCGCCGTGCCAATACTGCCGACACCTTCTCCTTTACCAAGGGCATGGAACAACTGCTGCAAGCCCTGGCCAACAGCCCGGGAATTCACATTCGTACAGGAACGACCGCTACTCGAATCCAACAGGAGGAAGACAGCTGGCAGGTACAGGGAGAAACCCATGGCTCGCCAACCGAGGTTAGAATACCTCAACTCGTGTTGAGCACACCGGCGGACACCAGCAGCCAGCTTCTTTACCCCATGGATGCAGAACTTGGGGAGCTGCTCGCCGGTATCGAGTATGCCCCGGTTGGGGTAATGCACCTGGGTATCGCCAGCAGCGCCATTCAGCACAGACTGGACGGCACCGGTTTTCTGGTAGCAAGGCACAACCGCTTGGCGATCAACGGCAACCTGTGGATGAGCACCTTGTTCCCTCACCGGGCTCCCCCAGGAAAAGCACTGCTGAGCAGCTATCTTGGCGGGGTACGCCACCCGGAGCAACTGCAGAAAAGCGACGAGCAGCTCGCCGACGAGGTACTGGACAGCCTGCGCCCACTGATGAAGATTACCGGACAGCCGGACTATATTCGGGTACGAAGACATCTCCAGGGCCTGCCCCTGTATCATGGTCAGTATCGCGCCAGACTGGCACGGATCGCATCCCGTGTACAGGCAATGCCGGGACTGGAATTGAACGCCAACTACATCGGAGGTGTTTCGGTGCGTGAGCGCATCTATCAGGGACAACGGACAGCCCAGGACATTGCGGCCCGCTTACACTGCAATACCAGGAACCGTCATCCGCAGCAGATACTTGTCAGCTAAAAAATGCCACAGACCCACCTGCAAAATCAGAACACCAATAACGGCTTCCATCCGATCAGGCTGATTCTCGTGATTCTGGGTCTGCTTGTCGCCATTTCCTTTTCTGCCCAATGGTACAGCCGCAACGTCACCATGCCGCGTTACTGCGAGTATTCCGGCGATATACTGGATCGTGTCAGGCAGGTATTGACTGAACAGACACCGGCCGGTGATGGAGACCGCAAGCCCTATATCATCGCTGCCCGCCTGACTTTCCTGGTCCCACGCAGGCCTGATGAACCCCTGAACCTCTATCTCAGCCGATTGCAACGACACATCGAGCAACAATGCCCATAGTTCAGCCACCAGCTCAGCCGACCCAGTTTGGGCAACTCGGAACATTCATCCGGCTGTTCCTGCCCATCTGTCTGGTACTGCTGATCATCGGTGGCATGCACTACTACACCTTCTATACCACCGAGCACAGCAGTATCGAATCCACGGAATCACTGAATGTGGATCTGGCACGACGCATGATCCAGGAAGACATTGCCGATGTGGTGAAGGATCTGCGCTTTCTCGCCGAGCATATCGAAACCCAGGGGCTCCCCGAAGCCCTTCCCTGGACCCGGGAACAGCGCATCGCCGAAGAGTTCAGGGCCTTTGCCAGAAACAAGGGGCTGTATGACCAGATCCGCTATCTGGATGACAGTGGCATGGAGATCGTCCGCGTCAACTACAATGGCGGCGATGCCGAGGTCGTTCCCTACGCCGAACTGCAGAACAAGGCCAATCGCTACTATTTTCGCGAAGCGCTGGCACAGAAACCCGACGGCATCTATCTGTCGAGGTTCGACCTGAATGTGGAAAACGGCAAGATCGAGGAACCCTTCAAACCCGTCATCCGCTTTGGCACACCGGTACTCGATCATAGCGGCAACAAGAAAGGCATCGTGCTCATCAATTATCTTGGCGCACGCCTGATCGATAATTTCTCCCGTGCGGCCGCCAGCATTGTCGATCACATTGAGCTCCTCAACAGTGATGGCTACTGGCTGAGCAGCCCCCGGCATGAAAATGAATGGGGGTTCATGCTCGACAGCAACATCCGTTTACAGAACGACAACCCGCTGGCTTGGCGGGAAATATCCGGCACTGAAAGTGGTCAATTCGAAACCTCCGAGGGACTCTTTACCTATACCACAGTCTACCCACTGAAAGCCGCATTATCGGCACTTCCCGAGTCGACCGAAGCGGTCAGCTACGATCAGCAACAGTTCCCGCAATGGAAGATCGTGTCTCATATCCCTCACCAACAGATCGCCTCTACCTTCCCCCTGTTTCTGGAAAACAACGGTGCGCTGTATCTGTCCATGTTCATACTGGTATTTGTCGGCACCGGATTCCTGGCGCGCACCACCTATCTGCATCGTATCGCCGAAGCCCAGAGGGACTATGAACAACGTTTCCGTCACACGCTCGAAAACATCGACCTCGCTGCGGTGGCACTCAACAAACAGGGAAAGGTCACCTTCTGCAACAACCATTTTCTTGATATTACAGGCTGGGAGCGCGAGGAGGTCATCGGCAAGAACTGGATCAGACAGTTCGTCATCGACGAAGATCATAAGCAGGTGTCCAGGATCATCCGCAGGATGGACCACCCGCAATCCTTTCCTTCCCATCTGGAACTGCAGGTAAAAACACGCAACGGGGAACCGCGGCTGATCACCTGGAACAATACCCTGTCCTACGACAGCAAGGGAGAGGTCATCGGCGTCACCGGTATCGGTGAGGACATTACCGACATGCGCCGCACGGAAAGCGAATTGCTAAAGCTCTACCAGGCGGTGGAGCAAAGTCCCAGTTCCGTCGTTATCACCAATCCACAGGGCAATATCGAATACGTGAACCCGAAATTCACCGAAGTATCAGGCTACAGCGCAGAGGAAGTCTTCGGCAGAAATCCACGCCTGCTGAAATCCGGCGAGACCAGCAAGGAGGAATACAGCACGCTATGGGAAACTATCAGGGAAGGTGGTGAATGGCGGGGAGAATTCCATAACCGGCGCAAGAATGGCGAACTTTTCTGGGAGGCCGCCGCCATCTCCGCCATCCGCGACAGCGAGGGCAACATCACCAGTATTCTCGCCGTCAAAGAGGATATCACCGAGAAGAAGCGTCTGGAAAAAGAAGTCGAAAAGCAGAATCGCGAACTGGCGCTGGCGGAGACCATGGCCGCCATGGGACGCATGGCCAGCATGATCGCCCATGATCTGCGCAATCCCCTGTCTTCGGTAAAGATGACCCTGCAGATTCTGGACAAGAAGTCCGACCCCGCCATCAGCGCCGATACCAACGAGCTGTGCCAGATATCTCTGGAGCAGATCCGCTATATGGAAGAAATCCTGTCGGACATGCTGTCCTATTCCCGACCGGATGCGCTCAAGCCGGAGTGGATCCCCATAGACAAGGTCATCGACCTGTCCATCGGCATGTCGCAGCGGCGCCAGCACAAGAAAAAGATCACGCTGCACACGCAATACCATTCCGGTTTGCCGACGATCTATGCCGATGCCACCA
>JALSRO010000118.1 GCA_026984715.1 Chromatiales bacterium
ACAGATGGCGGAGGCAAACGCAGTCGCGGCGCTGGAGGTGCGGTTGGCGGGCAAGGCCACCATGCTGACCCGCTTTGAAGCGCTACAGGAGGCACTGGGTCTGGAGGAGCTACCCCGGCGAATCGAGTGTTTCGATATCAGCCACACAGCGGGGGAGTCCACAACAGCCGCCTGCGTCGTGTTCGATATCAATGGTCCGGTAAAATCGGACTACCGCCGTTTCAATATTCGGGATATAACCCCTGGTGACGACTATGCAGCGCTGGAGCAGGCCCTCAGCCGCCGGTATACCCGTATCAGAAAGGGCGAAGGAAAGTTACCGGATCTGCTGATCATCGACGGAGGCAGAGGGCAGATCGCCCAGGCGGACAAAGTACTGGAGGAGCTGCAGATGACCGGGATCCCCGTACTGGGGATTGCCAAGGGTTCCACGCGCAAACCGGGACAGGAGAGGCTGTTCTTGTCCGGGCGCGGGCAGCCCCTTATACTGCCCCGAGATTCGGCAGCGTTGCATCTGATTCAACAGATGGATGGGGAAGCGCACCGGTTTGCCATAACCGGCCACCGTCAGCGCCGCGGCAAGGCGCGGAACACCTCGGTGCTGGAAGGGATCCGCGGGTTGGGACCGAAGAGGCGGCGCCTGCTGCTTCAGCAGTTTGGAGGGTTGCAGGAGGTGGCACGAGCGGGCGTAGAGGATCTGGCGCGCGTCCGCGGGATCAGCACGGCCCTGGCGCAGCGCATCTACGACAGCTTTCATCCGGACAGGGAGGGGTGATGAACAGGGGATTGTCGTTCACGGGTTTCAGGGTTGCAGAGCTGCCTCGGCGGCCTCCCGGCAGTAACTCACACGACCACAGCCTCGAGGCAGTGAGCATATGCGCATGAACATCCCCAATCTCCTGACCTTGCTGCGTATTGCGCTGATACCGATTTTCGTAATCTGCTTCTACCTGCCCGTATGGTGGGCACATGCGGCCAGCGCCATCCTGTTCACCCTGGCGGCGGTAACGGACTGGCTGGATGGCTACCTTGCCCGCCGTCTGCAGCAGACATCGCCGTTTGGCGCTTTTCTCGATCCGGTTGCAGACAAGCTGATGGTGGCAGCAGCCCTGGTTCTGCTGGTGGAGCGCAATCCCACCGAATACGCGGGGATCTTCATTGCCATACCGGCCATCATCATCATCGGGAGGGAGATCGCCATCTCCGCACTGCGCGAATGGATGGCGGAACTCGGGGCGCGTACCAGAGTGGCGGTCACCTATATAGGCAAGGTGAAGACCGCATTGCAGATGGTAGCCATTATTCTGCTGCTGTATCGTGAACCGGTTGGGGCCGTTCCGGCCGTGGAGCTGGGGTTCTGGTTGTTGTATGCGGCTGCGGGGCTGACGATATGGTCCATGCTGGTCTATCTGCGCGCCGCCTGGCCGCTGTTGAACGGCCGTTCGTCTTGACAGAACCCTCCTGAAACCGGAAAATGCGCCTTCCGGTTTACGGCTATGTAGCTCAGCTGGTTAGAGCACAGCACTCATAATGCTGGGGTCGGTGGTTCGAATCCACCCATAGCCACCATCTCCCCATCCAGCAACGCCCCATTGAGCGCTCTAACCCGCTGTTACTGCTGCAATTCCACAGCTTGCAGTGTCTGGTATGGTCCATTACACTCCAATGTAAAACACGGTAAATCGACGGTGCATCCGGCGGTAATGCCGTTACCGTTGCAGGGGTTACCGTCATTTGCTGTTACCGTCAGCAAGGGGGTGGGGTATGGCATCGACTGAATCGACGGTGAAGCAGGGCGGGGGGAGGGAAGATCTTTCCACCCCTGGTTCACAACGGCCCCAAGGGAAACAGATCAGGAATCGAGTATGACATCTTGGCCGTATTTTGCAGAGGATGAGATTTCCGCGGTGAGTGCTGTCCTCCGTTCAGGAAAGGTCAACTACTGGACTGGTGAGGAGGGGCGCTGCTTCGAGAAGGAGTTTGCAGCCTGGTGCCAGACGGAGTATGCGGTAGCGGTGGCCAACGGCACGGTAGCGTTGGAGCTTGCCCTGTTCGCACTTGGTATCGGTGCTGGTGATGAGGTGGTGGTGCCTCCCCGGACCTTCCTGGCTACCGCCAGCGCCGTGGTAATGCGTGGGGCCACACCGGTGTTTGCCGATGTCGATCCGGTTTCCGGCAATATTACCGCCGAGACCATCGAGCGCGTGCTCACTCCGGCTACCCGTGCCGTCATCCCGGTGCACCTTGGGGGATGGCCCTGCGACATGGATGCCATCATGGGGCTGGCGGCAGAGAGGGGGTTGAAGGTGATCGAGGATTGTGCCCAGGCGCATGGCGCCGCCTGCAATGGACGCCCTGTAGGCAGTTTCGGTGATGCAGCGGCTTTCTCCTTCTGCCAGGACAAGATCATCACCACCGGTGGTGAGGGGGGAATGCTGGTCACCCGTTCGGAACCGGTATGGCGGCGGGCGTGGGAGTACAAGGACCACGGCAAGAGCCATGCCGCTGTCTATGATCGTCAGCACCCTCCCGGGTTTCGCTGGTTGCACGAATCGTTCGGGACCAACTGGCGAATGACTGAGATGCAGGCGGCGATTGGGCGACTGCAGCTGCGCAAGCTGGTTGAGTGGCATCGGATTCGGCAACGCAATGCTGCTATCCTGAGCCGCCGTTTCCGCTCGATTGCTGCGCTTCGGGTGGAGGAACCGGGCGAGCGGTATACCCATGCCTGGTATAAATACTATGTATATCTGCGCCCCGAAAAGGTGGCTCCCGGCTGGGATCGTGATCGCATCATGCAGCAGATCAACGCCAGGGGAATTCCATGTTTCAGCGGCTCCTGTTCAGAGATATATCTGGAAAAGGCTTTTGCCGACAGAGGGCTCGTTCCTGCCGAAGCGCTTCCTGTAGCCAGAGAATTGGGCGAGACGACATTGATGTTTCTGGTCCATCCCACGCTGACCGAAGCAGATATGGAGCGCACCTGCGAGGTGGTGGAGGAGGTGTTCGAAAACGCCATCCCGCACTCAACCACTCTGTGATTTGTGGAAATCTCCCGCTTCAGGGATAATGCGTAGCTTCGCTCTATGGTGGTCCGTATCGGCCCCCTCGCAACGCAAGACTGTGAACCCCGTCAGGCCCGGAAGGGAGCAGCGGTAGCAGTGACTACGGGTGCCGGGGTGTGGCTGGTGCGGGTCACCACCCTTCAACTGCGCTTATGAGATGAGTTATCAGGTTCTGGCACGTAAATGGCGGCCGCGCACCTTCCGGGAGATGGTGGGGCAGGAGCATGTGCTGCGTCCGCTGATCCATGCACTGGAGAACGACCGGTTGCATCACGCCTTCCTTTTTACCGGCACTCGTGGTGTGGGAAAGACCACCATCGCCCGTATCCTCGCCAAGTCGCTCAACTGCGAACAGGGGGTCGGCGCCGAGCCTTGCGGGGAGTGCACCGCCTGTGCCGAAATCGATGCAGGCCGGTTCGTGGATCTCGTCGAGGTGGACGCTGCCTCCCGCACCAAAGTGGAGGACACCCGCGAATTGCTGGAGAATGTCCAGTATGCACCAGTGCGGGGACGCTACAAGGTGTACCTCATCGACGAGGTACATATGCTCTCTACGCACAGTTTCAACGCTCTTTTGAAGACACTGGAAGAGCCCCCTCCCCATGTGAAGTTCCTGCTTGCAACCACCGATCCCCAGCGTCTCCCGGTGACCGTGTTGTCGCGCTGTCTGCAATTCAACCTGCGCCGCTTGTTGCCGGATCAGATAGCGGCCCATCTCGCCACCATCCTCCAACGCGAAGGAGTGGGGTTCGAGCAGGCGGCACTGATACAGATAGCCCGAGTCGCCGACGGCAGCATGCGTGATGCGCTGAGTCTGCTGGACCAGGCCATTGCCTACGGGGGAGGGGCGCTGCGAGAGGAGGAGGTTCGCTCCATGCTGGGCAGTATCGAGCAGGGGCACTTGTTCGAATTGCTGGAGGCCTTGGGCCGCAA
>JALSRO010000119.1 GCA_026984715.1 Chromatiales bacterium
TTACCGCACCGTTCTGCAGCGTTTCCTCGCCCTGCAGGCGTGGGGCAGCGAGGATGCGCGGCGCCAGGTGCGGATGTTGCGGGAGAGCCTGTTCGTTCACGGAGAGCCGCACCCCACGGCGCTGGCGGCCGGACTGCAGATGTTGAAACAGGCCGATCTGCGCCGTGAGCTGCCCGGTCTGACGCAACCCGCGCTGCTGATTGCGGGGCAGCGCGACACCCTGGTTCCTCCGGCCGCGCTGGAGAGCATGGTGCAACTTATGCCAGATGCGCGGATGGAGACGGTTCCGGGGGCGGGGCACGCCCCCTTTCTGTTTCACTCCGGACGTTTCCAAAAGACAATCAGAGAGTTTCTCGATGAGTAAATACCAGCTCGACAAGCAGCGGATACAGCGCTCCTTCGACCGTGCGGCTGCACGCTATGACGAGGTTGCTGTGTTGCAGCGTGAAGTGGGCGGGCGCATGCTGGAGCGCATGGATCTGATCCGCCTCCAGCCGGACACCATTCTGGATATCGGCGCAGGTACCGGCTGGTGCAGCCAGGCGCTGCTGCAGCGCTATCGGAAGGCGCGGTTGATCTCCGCCGATCTGGCGCCCGCCATGCTCCGCATCGCCGCCGGGCGTGGCTCGGTCTGGGAGCGCTGGCGGCGCCGGCACGCCTTTGTGGCGGCGGATCTCGAACAGCTCCCTTTTGCGGATGCCAGTGTGGATCTGCTGTTCTCCAATCTCACCCTGCAGTGGTGTCCCAATCCGGGACAGGCCTTCAGCGAGATGCGCCGCGTCCTGAAGCCGGGCGGTCTGCTGATGTTCAGCACCTTCGGGCCGGATACGCTCAGGGAGCTGCGTCACAGCTGGCAGGCGGCGGATGACTATACCCATGTCAGCGCGTTTGCGGATATGCATGATATAGGTGATCTGGTGTTGGAGAGCCGGTTCGCCGATCCGGTGATGGACAGCGAATCCTTCACCCTGACCTACAGGGATGTCCGGGGGCTGATGCGCGATCTGAAAATGCTGGGGGCGCGCAACGCCACTGCCGGGAGGCCACGCGGCCTTACCGGCAGGCAGCGGTTTGCCCGGATGGCAGAGAGCTATGAGCAGTATCGTCAGGAGGGTGTGTTGCCCGCTACCTATGAGGTGGTATATGGGCATGCCTGGGCACCGGAGCGGTGCGTGTCGCGGCAGCGGGGAGGGGAGAGCGCCGTTTCACTGGCGCAGATGCGTTCGGCGATAAGGAGGCGCAAAACATGAGCGGGCTGTTTGTTACCGGCACAGACACCGGTGTTGGCAAGACATTCATATCCTGTGCGCTGCTGGCGGGGTTCCGCCGCGCGGGGCTGCGAACCGCGGCCATGAAGCCGGTAGCCAGCGGGAGTGAAGCCACCCCGTCTGGTCTGCGCAACGAGGACGCACTGCAGCTCGCGGCGCAGAGCGACTGCAAGCTTCCCTACGAGACTCTGAACCCCTACACCTTCCAGCCGGCAATCGCCCCGCATATCGCGGCGCAGCAGGCCGGGGTGACGATGGATCTGCAGCGGATAAACAGGCTCTATCGGGAGATCGAGGCCCAGGCGGATATCTGCGTGGTGGAGGGGGCGGGCGGCTGGCTGGTCCCGCTCGATGGTGCCGCGACCATGGCGGATCTGGTGGTGCGGCTGGGGCTTCCGGTAGTGCTGGTGGTGGGGATGCGTCTCGGGTGCCTCAACCATGCCCTGTTGACAGCAGAGAGTATCCATGCCCGCGGAGTAGAGGTGGCTGGCTGGATTGCGAATCAGGCGGAGTCTCGGATCATGCCTTGCAGGGAAGAGAGTATTGCAACCCTGGTCGGGCTTCTGCCATGCCCGCTATTGGGTGTGCTGGATCACTATCCCGGAGTGTCGATGCAACGGGTGGCCCGCTCCCTGGATCTCTCGCTTCTGTTGAAATCGGTGTTCAACCCGGTGTGACCACGATGGAGCCGTTGCTTTTTTGACAAATCGCAACAAACCCATTTACTCAATGGGCTACAAATGTGGTAGCCCAATCGTTGCGTTTGGTAAACAGAGTGTCACATTCGCCTCTGGGGAAGAGGAATAACATACTTTTTTCGACTTATGTCAAATAGTGGCCTTGCCATGCCATTTGACATTCACTACCATAACTTGCGTATCACTAAGTAGAGAGCTGGCACTTGGAAAAGTTCCCTATCTGGTGCGTTTTTTAGCTTCAGGTGGTATTTCTGGCACAGGTGATCGGCGCCAATTTCATTTAACGGAGGAGACAACTCGTGGAAGCGACAGAGAAATATCATTTCGATGTCGTCAGATGGTTTACCATCATGGCGGTCGTCTATTTAGTCGTGGGTACCCTGGTGGGTGTCCTAATCGCCTCGCAACTGGCATGGCCGGTGTTGAACTTCGACATCGCCGAGCTGACCTTTGGCCGGTTGCGTCCCCTGCATACCAACGCGGTGATCTTCGCCTTTGGTGGTTGTGCGTTGATGGCAACGGCGTTCTACAGCGTGCAGCGCACCTGCGGGGTGCCGCTGTGGAGCAACAAGCTGGCCTGGTTCACCTTCTTTCTGTGGAACTTCATCATCGTCTCCGCAGTGATCACCCTGCCGCTGGGGCTCACCCAGGGGAAGGAGTATGCTGAGCTGGAGTGGCCGCTTGATCTGCTGATCGCCGTGGCGTGGCTCTGTTATGCATTCAATTTCGTGATGACCATCGCCAAGCGCAAGACCTCCCACATCTACGTCTCCAACTGGTTCTTCCTCGGCATGATGGTGATGATCACCTATCTGCATGTGGTCAACAGCCTGGCGATTCCGGTCAGCCTGTTCAAGTCCTACTCGGTATTCTCCGGGGTGCAGGATGCGATGATCCAGTGGTGGTGGGGGCACAATGCGGTGGGTTATTACCTGACTGCCGGCTTCCTGGGGATCATGTACTACTTCGTTCCCAAACAGGCCAACCGGCCGGTATTCTCCTACCGCCTGTCGGTCATCCACTTCTGGGCGCTGATGTTCGGTTATGTCTGGCTGGGTGCCCATCACCTCCAGTATACTGCCCTGCCTGACTGGACCGGCTCCCTGGGGGCCGCTGTCTCCCTGGCGATGATCATCCCCTCCTGGGGTGGTGCGGTGAACGGCATGATGACCCTCTCCGGCGCCTGGGACAAGCTGCGCACCGACTACGTGCTGCGCTTCCTGATCATGTCCCTGGCCTTCTACGCGATGTCCACTTTCGAGGGGCCGGTCATGTCCTCCAAGACCGTGAATGCTCTCTCCCACTACACCGACTGGACCATCGGCCACGTCCACTCCGGCGCGCTGGGCTGGGTGGTCATGGTTGCCGCCGGGGCTCTGTACCACATGGTGATGAAGCTGTGGAACACGGAGATGTACTCTGCCAAGCTGGTCAACCTGCACTTCTGGCTGGCCACGATTGGTGCGGTCATCTACATCGTCGCCATGTGGGTGTCCGGTATCATGCAGGGGCTGATGTGGCGTGACTACGATGCATTCGGTACCCTGAGCTACACCTTCGCCGAGTCTGTTGCAGCCATGCATCCCTACTATGTGATGCGTGCCGTCGGTGGTGCTATCTACTGGACAGGTGGTGCGGTCATGCTGTTCAACATAATCATGACCATCCGCATGGCCAGCGCGACCCGTGGCGTTGGTGCACCCGCCAGAGCTTGATGGCTGAGAAGGAGTAGAGATCAATGTCAAACGAAATTCATTCAACCAAGCTGCAGGACAAGGTCGAGAGCAATGTCTTTGTCCTGTTCATCATGCTGGCCATACTGCTCTCGGTCGGTGGTCTGGTGGAGATTGTGCCCCTGTTCTACCTGAAGGGGACCATGGAGCACAACAAGCACCCGGAGATTGTCTGGCAGCGCAAGCCGGGGCAGACCCTGGCGGACTGGAAGCCTGGCGATGGAATCCGGCCCTATACTGCGTTGGAGCTGTCGGGCCGCGAGGTGTTTATCCGCGAGGGGTGC
>JALSRO010000120.1 GCA_026984715.1 Chromatiales bacterium
CCATGCAACCTTCTCGGTACAACCGTGACGATGGATATCTATCGACCCGGCAACAATATAACGTCGCATTCAGCCGCGGCCTGTCGTTGAGCCTCTGCGATCTGGGGCTTCAGGGAGGCACTGGAGCAGCGTTCCAGTGCGCTGGACAGGGATGTCCGAGTGTCGCGGGTGCAGGGATGCGCTGAAGCGACCTCTAGGGGGACCTCCTGCCTGTGCACTGCGTTATGTTCCGGCGCCTGCCCCAGGCCCTGAATACGGCATATATTATTGCCGGGTCGATAAAAATGCTGTCGCCCATAGTTTTCCATGTTTCACGCCACTTGTTGTTGTTTTTTAACAACGATGCTGGTTGAATGGGGATCGCTGCTGTATGAGTGTAACATTATGATCCTACGCGTATTACCTTGGTCATTTCCGGTGTTTTGCGGGAATCCGCAGGCAGGAGGCAGCGGAAAGAGAGGGAGCCATGAGTCTCTTTCTCCAAGTTGTTCAACGTTTTGTGCAGCCATCGATGGCCGGTTGAACATCGCGTTTCATCCGGCCGGTGGGTTTTCGAACCATCTCCGGTGGTTTGCTATTCCTTGCCGCTGGAGCACGGGATAGATAGATGGGTTGTAATGGCTGCCGGGGCTCCCCGGGGTTGTGGTAACCAAACTGAAATATTGTTCGTTCCTTGTAATATTTCTGTAACCATCAGCTGCTAGCCTCTGTTTTTCCACATGAGTACAGGAAGGATTGATTGATGATGAACAAGCGAACTGCACAATGGAACCTGGCCCTGGTTTCGATGACCTGTATTGGTACGGCTGCGGCCGGCGGAATCACCGTCTACGATCAGAATGACGATTTCATCAAGCTCGGCGGGCGGGTTCAGGTACAGTACCATCAAAAATCTCCCAAGGTGGGTGATACCACAGACAGCATTTTTCTCCGCCGCTTCCGCCCCTACATCGAGGGCAGCCTTCACAAGGGTTGGAAGGGCAAGCTGCAGTGGGATATGGGCAAGGGCAAGGATGACAATGAGCTGGCGGTCAGGGATGCCTATATGCAGTACAGGGATCTACCCAATGGCAAGCTCACCATAGGCAACGCCAAGGCCGGCTTCTCTCGCGAGAACATGACCTCATCGAAGAAGCAGCAGCTGGTGGAACGGACCTTTGTCGGTGATCACAACTATGGTGTGGCCGGCTACATGCTGGGAGTGCGATTCGATGGTCATACGGCAGACAAGCGGATCGGCTACATCCTTTCTGCTGGTGGAATGAATCTCGATCCGGATGACAAGAAGCTGGATATGGATACACCGGTCAATACTGCCAAGGACTGGAACCAGGGTTGGGCGATTGCCGCCCGCATCGACTATCATCCGTTTGGGTATCTCTCGTTTTCCCAGGGGGATTTCAAGCGGAAGCAGAAGTTGACGGTCGGTATGGGTGCCTTTGCCTGGAGCAATGATGATGACAACAACACCTATACCGACGCTGCTGGTAACCATATGGGTGGAGACAAGGTCGACGTTGAAACGGTCAACGGTCTCGAGTTCAGCGCTGCCTATCGTAATGCCGGTTTCTCGGTCGATGCACAGTACAACCTGATCAATGCCACTACCGTGGATGGTGCCTATAGCGGTGGGATATTCAAGAGTGGCGAAACTGCTCTCACCCAGGTGGCGCTGGAGGGAGGGTACATGATTGTCCCCTCCACACTGGAACTTGTTGCCGGAATCCAGTCGATGGATGCCGACGGCTATGCCAAGGAGTGGACCCGGAACTCGGTAGGAGTCAACTGGTTTATGCACAAGCATGATATCAAAGTACAGCTGACCTATCGTCAGGGAAGCAATCTGAATGGTGAAGATGGGAAGGATCAGGACGAGCTGTTCTTGCAGACCCAGTACGTTTTCTGATCGAGTCCGACCCGGTCAGCAGCAAAAAGTATACTGCTGAAGGGTATCTCTTCTCCCGTTGGCTCTTCACCGGATCGAACCGGTGAAGAGCCTTTCTGTCTTTTGTGTCAACCAAACCCTTCCCATTTCGTTACTATATTGTGACACCCCAGTTTCCGGAGAGTGCGGTCACAAACCCGATGAACGAATTCCTGGCCTCCGTCGAGCGGCGCGCCTATCGCATCGCCTATATCGCCACCGGAAACCGGGAGGAGGCGCTGGACATCGTACAGGATGCCATGTTCAAGTTGGCGCAGCGTTATGCCGACCGGGGCGCGGAGGAGTGGGGACCGCTGTTCCAGCGCATCCTGCAGAGCCGCATCCGGGACTGGTACCGCCGCGCCCGGGCAAGAACCGTATGGCAGCGTATCCGCAGCTCCAAAGAGGAGGATGGCGGCGATCCCATGGACAGGCTGCCCGGCCCGGCAACCGGTGAGCCGTCGAAGCTGCTGGGTGAGCAGGGGGCGATCGACAGGCTGGACGAGATACTGCACAGTCTGCCACTGCGCCAGCAGCAGGTCTTTCTGCTGCGGCTCTGGGAGGGGCTGGATGTGCGTGACACTGCGCGGGCGATGGGCTGTTCCGAGGGGAGCGTCAAGACCCACTACTCCCGGGCGGTGCACAGGGTACGCGAGTTGCTGGAGGAGCATTGGCCATGACGGACGACCAGAAAAGGTTTTTGGAACAGATCAGGAACAGGCTGGATGAGAGCAGTGCAAACCTGGATGCCGATACCCTTGCCCGGCTCCGGGAGTGCCGGAAACAAGCCCTGGCCGGGGAACCGGCATCTGCCGACAGTACTCTCCGTAGCTGGTACCGGAGCCTGACCGGAATCGGCAGCCTCGGTGAGAGACTCCCGGTCGCGGCATACCTGCTGGGCTCAGTGGCGGTGGTGTCGGTAGCGGGGTGGCTGCTGCTCTCCCGGCCGGCGGAGCTGCAGGATCTCTCCGCGCTGGGGAATCTGGATCTGCTCAGTGCTGCGGAGGAGCCGGAGTTCTACGAGCAGCTCGATTTCTACCTGTGGATGGAGCATGAAAACGAAGGTTAGCGCCCTGTGCCTGTTGTCCCTGTTCTCCACCGCTTTTGCGGCAGACGAACCGGACGAGACCCCCAGCATGGAGCTGCTGGAGTTTCTCGCCGGCCTGGAGAATGCGGAAGGGGAGCGGCTCGATACGGTGCAACTGCTGGAGTCGGAGATGCTGGCGCCAACGGCCGGTTCAACCGAGAGTGAAGACGATGAATAGATGGCTGATTTCCCTCCTGCTACTGATCCTCCTGCCCGGGCTGGCATGGGCCGGGGCGGGTGGTGAGTCCCTTCCCTGGGAACGGCTCACCCCGGAACAGCAGCGGATTCTGAAACCCGTTCAGCGGCAGTGGAGCGAGCTTTCACCACAACGGCAGCAGCGGCTGCTCCGGGGAGCCCAGCGCTGGCTCGAGCTGTCGCCGGAGAAGCGGCGCCAGGTGAAGAGACGCTTCCAGCGCTGGAAGGCACTCACACCCCGGCAGCGGGAGCTGGCGGTGAAACGCTTCAACCGCTTCCGCAAGCTGCCCCCGGCCGAGCAGCAGCGGCTGCGCCAGCGCTACCGCTGGTACCAGCAACTGCCCCGCGAGAAACAGCGCGCCCTGCGCGAGCGCTGGCGCAAGATGCCGCCACGGGAGCGGATGAGGCACCTGGAGCGGCGCTTCCCACGGCGGAACTGAACCGGGCTTCCTGAATCCCGGGAGCATGACTCTCCACTGTTCCGAGTGGAGAGGACGCGTATCCCGCGGCAGGCCGCTATCCTGGCAGGATGTTGAAAACGTCCATCCATGGTCTTTTCCAACACGGGGCCGGAAAAGTGTGATTTCCCGTCCCCGTCTCGCGAACGTCTGGCCTGGCGTCGGCCCTGCGAATCCAGAAAAAAATCTCCACCACGTCAACCAAACCTCCATGCCCGCGTTATCAGTTACAGGCGGGTGCGATTTCAGGCCCGTCGCCAACTCTTCGACGATTTCAACAAAAGGGTGGATGAGATGAAAAAGAG
>JALSRO010000121.1 GCA_026984715.1 Chromatiales bacterium
TATGCGGAGAATAGCGGTTGTTTTCTCCGCGTAACTTGCGGAGATTGTCCTTGTCTTTGCGGAGAATAGTATCCATAATATCCGCATATATTGCGGAGATTATAAGATGTACCTATGGGAAAAACCGGATTGGCCCGCCTTTACCTGGGATGAAACAAGTCTCTCCAGGTTGCTCGCGTGTGTATCCAGGGAACAAGGACGGCTGCTGGGCAAGATGGAGGCGCTGGGCTTTGACCTGCGCAGTGAAGCCTATCTCCGCACCCTGACCGAGGACGTGGTCAAATCCAGCGAAATCGAAGGCGAGAGGCTGGACCCCGAGCAAGTCAGATCTTCCATCGCGCGCCGGCTCGGCATGGATATCGGTGGGCTGGTCCCTGCCGACCGTGATGTCGAAGGCGTCGTCGAGATGATGCTGGATGCAACGGGCAACTATGCACTACCGCTGACCGAGGAGCGACTGTTTGCCTGGCACGCCTTGCTGTTTCCAACCGGCCGAAGCGGGATGACCAGGATCCGGGTAGGGCAATGGCGCGACGACAGCGACGGACCCATGCAGGTTGTGTCCGGCCCAATGGGCAGAGAGAAGGTCCACTATCGAGCGCCACCGGCAGACCGCATACCCGATGAAATGGCAAGATTCCTGCGCTGGTTTGAACGGCCTGGAGACAGGGATCCATTGCTGGTCGCGGGACTGGCGCACCTGTGGTTCGTTACCATCCATCCGTTTGGCGACGGCAACGGGCGTATCGCCCGGGCGATTGCGGACATGGCGCTTGCCCGTTCGGAGAAAACGGGCCAGCGCTTCTACAGCATGTCGGCACAAATCCGGAAGGAACACAAGGCCTATTACGACACGCTGGAATGGACCCAGAAAGGCGAACTCGATGTGACGCGGTGGCAGGACTGGTTTCTGAACTGCCTCTTCCGTGCGATCGAGGGGGCGCAGGAGACACTTAGCACTGTACTGCAGAAGGCACGCTTCTGGGAGCGCTTTGCCAGGGAACCCCTGAACGAGCGACAAATCAAGGTTCTGAACCTGTTGCTGGACGGTTTCGAAGGAAAGCTCACAACCTCGAAATGGGCAAAGATTGCAAAGTGCTCGCAGGATACGGCCTACCGCGACATTCTCGATCTGATCGAGCGGGGCGCATTGCGAAAAGATTCCGGCGGTGGGCGTAGCACGAGCTATTCGCTGGTAATGGAGTGATGGCTGTGCCATCACATAAATACTCCCATTCCGGCCTGTAGGGCTTGACCGGAAAGTTATTAACCCGGCAACAATACATGAATGCGACCTATCGTATATTGTTGCCGGGTTAATACAATCAGCCTCACAACAATTTTACGATCAGTCGATGTCGCCGGAATCTGTGATCTGCTCGTCCAATCGGCTCAGTATATCCATCGGTTCGATTTGGTGAAGAGCCGTTTGCGTATTCCACGCAATTCGGCCACCTGTTCCAGGAGTGTTCGGCCGAATGGGTGTGGAATATTCAGTCGTGGCGTCCTTGACGCGGCTTTTACCGGAAGTTGAAAAAGAAAAGTGGTATGTCTGAGCGACAGGGATTTTATTTGAAGGGTGGCGTCGCGCGCTCGAAGAACTTGGTCAGTTCGTCAGGGGGGAGGGGGCGGCTGTAGAGGTATCCCTGTGCTTCGTCACACCCCTGTTCCCGCAGGTAGTGAAGTTGCTCATCCACCTCGACTCCTTCCGCCAGCACCTGAAGTTTCATGCTGTGCCCCAGGGCGATAATGGGGATGATCATTTCGGCCTCCAGTTTGCCGCTGTTGATGTCGCGTACGAAAGATTGATCGATCTTGAGCCGGTTGATTGGGAACCGTTTCATATAGCTGAGCGATGAGTAGCCGGTACCGAAGTCGTCGATGGAGAGGGCGATTCCCATATCGCTGAGTTCATGCAGCATCTTGATGGTGGTTTCGGTATCCCGCATGATGATGCTTTCGGTCAGCTCCAGCTCCAGGTAGGAGGGGGGGATGCCGGTCTCTTTCAGGATGGTTGCTATCAGGTCGGTCAGGCCGGGGTTGTGGAATTGGCGGGTGGAGAGGTTGACTGCCATCCGGATGGGGCGATATCCCTGTTCTACCCAGGCCTGATGCTGGGCGCAGGCGGTGCGCAGGACCCATTCGCCAATGGGTACGATCAGGCCGGTCTCTTCGGCTACGGGGATGAATCTGTCGGGCAGGATCAATCCCTGCTCGGACTGTTGCCAACGGATGAGTGCTTCTACGCCATCCAGTGTTCCGCCACCCTTCAGAGAGAACTGCGGCTGATAGTAGAGTTCGAACTCTTCCCGGTCCAGGGCACGCCGCAGCTGGTTTTCCAGGGTGAGGCGTTCGGTGGCGCTGGTGGTGAGTTCGGCGGTGTAGAATTGATAGTTGTTGCGTCCTTCCGCCTTGGCGCGGTACATGGCGGCGTCGGCATTTCGTACCAGTGTCTGGGCGTCTTCTCCATCTGCGGGATAGAGGCTGATCCCCACGCTGGCGTCGACAAAGACTTCCTGGTTTTCCAGACAGAATGGCTGTTCGAACAGGGCAAGGGTGTGTTTGGCTACGGCTGCGGCGTTTTCCCGGTCCTTCAGGGCCTCGACGATTAGTACGAATTCGTCACCGCCGAGACGGGCGATGGTATCTTCCGCCCGCATCGCCTCCTTGAGCCGTTCGGCAACGTGCTGGAGAAGCAGATCTCCCTTGGCGTGCCCCATGGAGTCGTTGATATTCTTGAAACGGTCCAGATCGAGGAACAGGACTGCCGCCGTGCTCCCTTCCCGCTGGGCGCGCAGCACGGCCTGTTCAAGCCGGTCGTTGAACAGCAGCCGGTTGGGCAGATCGGTCAACGGATCGTGATGGGCCAGATGGGCGAGTTTGTGTTCGGTCTCCTTGATACGGCTGATATCGCTGAAGATCCCCACATGGTGTGTGGTCTGTCCCTGTTTGTCCTTTACTACGTTGACGGTGAGCAGTTCGGGATAGATCTCTCCATTCTTGCGCCGGTTCCAGAGCTCACCTTGCCACTGCCCTGTCTGTTTCAATGAGTTCCACATGGCGCGGAAAAAATCCCGATCGTGGCGCCCCGACTGCAGGATGGACGGGTTCTTTCCCAGAACCTCCTGCAGGGTGTAGCCGGTGATCTGTGTAAATGCGTTGTTGACGGCAATGATTCGATGGTTTGAGTCGGTGATGATGATCCCTTCCGAGGTCCCTTCGAACACCACTGCGGCCTGCTGTAGGTCACGCTGGGATTTGTCGATCTCCGAAACCATGTGGTTGAAACCGCTCACCAGCGCTTTCAGCTCCTTTAGAGACGATGAGACGCTAGATGGGCGGTAGTCCTGTCTGCTCACCCGTGCAAAGTCCTGCGACAACTCCTGGAGCGGCTTGTTGATCCGGTTCACCAGCGCCAGACCCAGCCATACGAATGGAAGAACCGCGGCAGTGACGCCCGCCAGCATCTTCAGTATGGTGCTATGGATCGGCTCGAGAATCTGCTCCTGCTCCACCTCGGCGACAATGGCCCAGTTCATCCCCTCCACGCTGACCATCATGCCGTAGACAGGCTTGCCCGATATCCCTTTGTAGACTTTGGTAGAGGGCCAATCCCGCTTCTCCATGAATGCGGCGACGATCGGCAGATGGGCGAGTTTTTCCCCCGTCTTGAGAGAGAAGCTGCTGCCGCTACTGAGAAGGGTGCCCTTGTCATCGACCAGGTAACTGGTCACATGATAACTGTTGACTTCCCCTAGATGCTCTACCAGGGGTTTCCACAAGGCATAGGCGTCGATGTCGGCCAGTAGTACTGCAAGTGGTTTTTGGGGTGGGCCGACCGGAACCGCCATGGTGAACAGCGAGCCCTCGTAGTGGTGCCTGATGGGGCCGATGTAGGGTTTTCCCTCCAGCGGGATGGCCAGCTCCGGTGGTGGAACCTTAAAATCGGTT
>JALSRO010000122.1 GCA_026984715.1 Chromatiales bacterium
CCAGTGGTCGCCGGAGCTGTCGGTGACGGTCAATTCGCCGCTGTTCAGCGCCAGGGTGCCGATGGTGAAGCTGCGCACCCTTTCGCAGTCGGAGATCAACACTTGATCGCCTGGGCAGAGGCCGCTGTATCTGACACCTCCACCGTTACAACCGTTGCTCTCGGTTGTGGTGTTGGTGACTATTACGTCGCTGTCGTTCTGCTTCTCCCTGGCCAGTTCCAGACCGGCGCCATGGGCATACCGTACAACAATGATGTCGGAACCCGGTGTGAGCGGCTGGCTACCCAGCGGGGTGGCGGTCAGGTTCGGCTCGGTGGCGTTTCCACCACTCCAGCTAGCGGTGGAGGAGCCCAGGGTGAAGCTGTCCCCCGGTGCGGTTCCCGCTGCCTCATACCCCTCCACTGCAAGGGCAAAGTTGTCAGAGTAGCTTCCACTGGTATCGATATAGGCAGCATCGATGTTGCTGGCGTGGCGACAGCCAAGATAGCCTGCATTGCGGATTTCGCTGCCGAGCAGCTGCAGGGCGTAGCGACTGTTCTCCTGCATGCGTGCCAGCTCCTCCTGAAGTATGGCAGCGTGTTTGGTCTTGAAGAAGATCTGGCCGACGCCGAAGAGAACCAGCATTCCGACAACCAGCGCCACCATCATCTCTACCAGGGTAAAACCTGGCTGACGGGATGCTCGTTTCGGGCTCGGAGTATTCATGGTTCCACCGTGACTGAGAGGCATTTGAGATCGGTCGTACGGTCTGTTCCACAGCCGGTTCCGGTGGCGCCGGTGCGGTCCTGATCCCACATGACGGTGATGGTGAATCGGGTGCCATCGCCGCTGATGCTTCCAGTCCCGGAGGGGAGCATCTCCTGCAGCTCGGTGAACCACTGATACTGGTCCATCAGTGCGATCTCGGAGACTGTGCAGCTTCCGCTGTAGCACTCCTGCATGCCAGGGCGTGCGGTGACCGAGTTGTAGTCGCCGTTTTCCACCCCAAGGGGGTTGGTTCGCAGACGTTCCGCCATATCACCGGCCAACTGGGTGGCGATGCTATTCTGGTTGGCAATCTGGTTGTCACGCAGTGCGGCTGCCTGCAGCCCGGCCAGGCCCAACAGGCTAATCGAGAAGATCACCAGCGCAACCATCACCTCTACCAGGGTGAATCCGTGTTGGCTGCATCTGTTGTCAGTCGTTCGCATTGCCGTATGTTAAAGTTTTGTGTCAAGATCGTTTGCCGGGCTGAGATCGGGTTCTGTCGGTAATCATTTCTGTTCAGCGAGCATCCCGCCGGGTCTGGGACGGCGACGACCACTCAATATTAACCGTTTGATTATTCAGCGGTTCGTTGGTCCTGGCCGGGCCGTCGGTTACTCCGTATTCCGGTTTGTTGCAGCACCATGAATAACATCGGTTATGGTGTCGCTCGACTTGAGAGGTTTGCATGGACTGTCTGATAGTGGGAGGTGGCTTGATCGGCATGCTCTGCGCGCGCGAGCTGGTGCGTGACGGGGCGGATGTCTGTGTGGTGGACCAGGGCGAGATCGCGAAGGAGGCTTCCTGGGCCGGTGGTGGAATCCTCTCCCCCCTCTATCCGTGGCGCTACGACCCGGCTGTGACCGCGTTGGCAAGCTGGAGCCAGCAGCGCTATGGGGAGCTCTCCCGGCAGCTGCTGGAGGAGAGCGGCGTGGATCCGCAGTGGCAGCGCAGCGGTCTGTTGATCGTTGGGGAGGGTTCGGTAGAGTCTCCATTGGCCTGGGCAGGTCGAAACGGGGTGGCGATGGAGCAGCTGGAAGGAGAGGCTCTGCGCCGCTGTGAGCCCGCTCTGGCCTCCTGCTGGTCCAGCGCCTTGTGGATGCCGGAGGTTGCTCAGTTGCGCAATCCCCGGCTACTCAAGGCGTTGAAGCGGAGTCTCCTTGAGGCGGGGGCAGTACTTCTCGAACATACCACTGTGACCGATTTGATGCTGAAGGCCAGCCGCACCACCGGAGTCGAAACCGGCTGCGGCCGGTTGGCAGCGGATCGGGTGATCATTGCGGCTGGCGCGTGGAGTGGGAGGCTGGCACCGTTGCTGCAGCGGCGGATCGAGCCGGTTCAGGGGCAGATGATCGCGTTTCGGGCGAGTCGGGCTCTGCTCTCCCGGATCGTGCTGCACCACGACCACTACGTCATACCCCGGCGTGACGGGTTGGTGCTGGCGGGCAGCACGCTGGAGTATCGCGGCTTCGACAAGCAGATCACAGCCCAGGCCCGCTCCCGGCTGCGGGAGGCGGCCTGCAGAATGGTTCCTGCTCTTTCCCCACTTGAGGTGGTGTTTCACTGGGCGGGATTGCGCCCCGGCTCTCTTCATGGTGTGCCGTATATCGGCGGTTATCCCGGGATCGAGAATCTGTTTGTCAATGTCGGCCACTTCCGTAACGGAGTGGTGACTGGCCTGGCTTCCGCCAGGTTGCTGGCTGATATCATTGGTGGCAGGGAACCCGTTGTGAATCCCGACAGCTATGCTATATTAGAATAGCCGCTTTTGCTTAAATACTAGAGTTTGCGGGAATATACGTATATACTGGAGCCTCGGGGTGTGGCTAGTCCTGAGGTAGTAGTTGCGGGGGGCACAATAATGATTAAAGAACCAACGACAAACGAGGTAGTCCAGCGACTGCAAGAACACGGTGTCAACCCAACCAGGCAACGTATCGATATTGCAAAAGTCCTGTTTGCCCGACCGCAGCATCTGTCTGCGGACGATGTGATGCGGTTTGCCCGGGAAGGGGGCGTGAACATCTCCAAGGCGACCGTTTACAATACCCTGTCGCTGTTCTCCAGAAAGGGGTTGGTGCGGGAGATCATCGTGGATCCCAGCAGAGTGTTCTATGACTCCAATCCAACCATGCACCACCATTTCTACAACATAGACACAGGCGAGTTGCGGGATTTCGATGCCGATCTGTTGCAGCTCAGCAATTTGCCGCACCTGCCGCCGGGGACAGTGGCCGATGGGGTCGATGTGATTATTCGCATCCGCAACGCCTCTTATCAGTAGTAGCCAGCATCATCTCTGGCAGCGGCCGCAGTAGAACGTGGAGCGCTGTCCCTGTCTGATGCGCCGAATAGGGGTTCTGCAGATCGGGCAGGGTGTCCCATGGCGTCCATACACATTCAACTGCTGCTGGAAGTAGCCGGGGTGGCCACCGCTGTCACGAAAATCCCGCAAGGTGGTGCCGCCGCAGGCGATGGCCTGTTGCAGGGTTTGCCGGATGGCGCGGGCCAGCTTCCGGTAGCGTTCCAGTGAGATGTTTCCCGCGGGGCGGGCGGGATGGATCGCCGCCAGATGGAGGGACTCGCAGGCGTAGATGTTGCCGACACCCACTACGATGGCGCTGTTCATGATGAACTGTTTGACGGCGATCCTTCGGCTCCGTGAACGGTGGTATAGGTATTCGCCGCCAAAATCGCCGCCCAAGGGCTCCGGCCCCAGATCTCTTAGCAGCTTGTGAGACTCTGGTTCTGTACCGGCCCACACTACTGCGCCAAAGCGGCGCGGATCCCGAAGGCGCAGGCGGCTGCCGTCGCCAAAGATCAAATCCAGATGGTCGTGGGGTTCCGGTGGCTGAGTCCGCGTCAAGATACGCAAGCTGCCCGACATGCCGAGATGCAGGAGCAGGGTGCCGGCTCTGGTTCCCAGCAGCAGGTATTTGCCTCGCCGCCGGACCGACTCAATCGTCTGGCCGGAGAGCCGCAGCTCAAGATCGGCGGGAATCGGCCAGCGCAACTGGTGCCGGCGTACGATGACTCCGGTGACCTGCTTGCCGGTAACGAACGGCGCAATGCCCTGGCGAGTGGTTTCTACCTCGGGGAGTTCTGGCATGGCTGGCTATGGAGTGGTGTCCGGCTGATTGGTGATTGGGTGGAGTAGCGGAGCTGTTGTGGTGGCCTGAAATGGTGGGGGGGGTTGCCGGTG
>JALSRO010000123.1 GCA_026984715.1 Chromatiales bacterium
ACATCATTGAGAGGTTCTGCATCTCTGTTCACCTCTCGGAGGCGACCGGCGTTACCCGGCCGGCTCCGTTGTATGGAGTATCGCTATCTGTCACGCCGCCTACCTCTCGCGACTATTCAGGGGGAGATTGAGCATCCGGGCCACGCGTTGCTCCACCATATCGAGTTCTGCCAGAAAATCTTTCTGCCGATCCAGCACATGAACCGTGAGCAGATTCCGACCCAGTTCGGCACTCAGCGTTCCTGGCAGCAGACTGACAACATTGGCCATAACCAGCCGCGAGGGTCCCGGCGGCAACCGCAGCGTATACCGAACCAGAGCAGGATCGATAGAGACGCGGCGCAGAAAGATCCGCCGGGCCACATCTGAACCTGCAAGCAGAGAGTGATAGAGAAAGAACGGCGCAAAGCGCAGAAGTTCGGACCAGACCACCGGCACCGGCGAAACCAGGACGATGCTGACAGCCACCGCCAGCAACACTGCCGGCACACCAATCACCCAGGATGCCGCCGCTCCATCGGTGAGAACCCACCAGACGAGAGCAAACACTAGCCCTCGATAGACCACGGTGGAGAAGGCAGTTGTTTCCTTCAGCGATACCATCTCCCTGCTCCATGGAACGGAACGAACATGGCCGGCCACCACGGCTCCGTATCGGAAAAACCAATCGACGCCCTTCGCCACATGCCTGCCCCCTCTCGAAAACTCTCCGGTATTGTACGGAACGGGGGAGACCCGCGCACCATGGCTGAATGCGATATCTTGTCGCCGGGACTACGATATCAGTATGGCACCGATCCCGGGGAGAGGAAAACGGAAAGGCGGGACGAACCTATCGGACTGCCCGCAGCAAGTATCGCGGACAGCCCGAGAGAAAGAGGGGCTAGACCTTGTCTTTCAACCCCTTGAGAGGTGAAATCTTGATCACATTGTGGGCAGGCTTCGCCTTGAAAACCATCTCTTCACCGGTAAAGGGGTTGGTTCCCTTGCGTGCCCGCCTCGCCGGTTTGCGCACCACCTTCAGCTTCATCAAGCCGGGCAGAGTGAACACCCCTGCACCTCGCTTCTTGAGATGGCCTTCGATGATCTCATCCAGTGATTCGAATACCGCGTTGATATCCTTTCTGGCGAGCCCCGTCCGTTCTGCCAAGGTTCGGTAGAGAACCGCCTTGGTCATCGGTTCCGGTATCGCCTTTACCCTTTTCTTGTTCACAGCCGCAGTCTTGACACTGGTTGTTCTCTTCGCCGCTGTTTTTTTGGCAGTCGTTTTCTTTGTCTTTGCCACCATTATTTTCTCCTGTATTGTTATGGATGTGCCGCTACGCCAGTTGACAACAGGGCCATATAACCCGGTGCGGCTGTATGCTATGCGCTTTCTCTGTGCATTTGAACATTATGAAACATCTTTTTATCTCTTGTTGCGATTTTACAACAGGAAGATCCGTCTCATGAACAGCAAAATTCTCATCCACACCCACCGCCAGGGACTCCATGAGTTCACCCGGGAGGTCACCGAAGCCGTCAGCAAAAGTGGGGTCGCGGAGGGGATCTGTACCCTGTTCATCCAGCACACATCCGCCAGCCTGTTGATCCAGGAGAATGCCGACCCCTCCGCACGGCGGGATCTTGAGCAGTGGCTGAACCGGTTGGTCCGTGAAGACGATCCCCTCTACACCCATACCCTGGAGGGGCCGGACGACATGCCCGCCCATATCAAGGCAGCCCTGACCTGTGTCTGCCTGACCATTCCGCTAATCGATCACCAGCTGGCTCTTGGCAGCTGGCAGGGGATCTATCTGTGGGAGCACCGCCGGCAGGGTGGGCGGCGCTCTGTCGTCGTGCATATAGGGTAGCCGGGGTACCACACCGGCGGTTGGTCGTCTCCCGGAAATACGGAGGTTTATCCTCTATACGGAACATTTTTCCCGTCTGCAGAATTGCCCTATACTGGGGGCGCACTATCTGAACGTCGGGAGGCAAGATGGCAACGGCTCGAATTCCAGTGTTGATGACGGAAGCGGAAAAATCCCGCATCGTCAAAAAAGCCCGGGAAGCCGGAATCTCTACTACGGAGTATATGAGGAGGGCAGCTCGCTCCTTCAATGTAGCTGATAACAGTGATGCACTCGAGGCGATGATCGATCAGGTGCTCGAGGCTACGGAGAGAGCAAACCGGGCGATCGAGGAGACACTGGATTTCGTCGCCGCATCCAACCAGCGAATCGCCGAGATGGAATCCCGCAAGGTGGGCTCCTGATGGGCGTCACCGAAAAGATGTGGGAGGCATTCACCCGCATGATTCGCATGGATGACAAAGTGGAACGCCTTGCCGGTACAGTAAGGGAACAACAGCTCAAGATCGAGCACCTTACCGAGCGCGTCATTCGCCTCGAGACCGCCCTGGAGATTGCGCTTTCGAAGCGGGGGGCAAGAGCTGCCCCGAAGCGAATCACAAAAGGGTAGGAAGCAGCGGCAGAAATCGTTCCCCGCCGACGCGACCATTCATTCTGCGACAGCCTCCGCACCGGGCAGGCACCTCGTCACAGCTCCCTTTTGGGCAGCCACCCCGGATGGTGTTACAATCCGGCATCGACCCATGGGCGCCCCTTGCGCATGAGCGCCTCAACAACCAGATATTCTAAGGAACGCATCCGTGGAACAGTATCGCGGTACAACCATTCTCTGTGTCCGACGCAAAGGCAGGCTGGTAGTCGGTGGCGACGGACAGGTCTCCATGGGCAATACGGTGATGAAAGGCAACGCGCGCAAGGTGCGCCGTATCTACAAGGATCAGGTCATCGCCGGATTTGCGGGTGGTACCGCCGACGCCTTCACCCTTTTCGAGCGCTTCGAGGCCAAGCTGGAGAAGCACCAGGGCCATCTGCTGCGCTCCGCCGTGGAGCTGGCCAAGGACTGGCGCACCGATCGCATGCTGCGCCGCCTCGAGGCGCTGCTGATCGTCGCCAACAAGGACGCCATGCTGACCATCACCGGCAACGGCGATGTGGTAGAGCCGGAACACGACCTGATCGCCATCGGTTCCGGCGGCCCGTTCGCCCAATCGGCGGCGCGCGCCCTGCTCGAGCACAGCACCCTCAGCGCCCGCGAGATCGTGGAGCACTCTCTCGGGATTGCCGCCGAGATCTGCGTCTACACCAACGACAACCTGACCATTGAAGAGCTGGAAACCGACTAGATGTGCCAGATGACCCCCCGAGAGATCGTCCAGGAGCTGGACAAACATATCATCGGCCAGAACGAGGCCAAGCGGGCGGTCTCCATCGCCCTGCGCAACCGCTGGCGGCGCAGCCAGGTGGATGAAGAGCTGCGCAACGAGATCACCCCGAAGAATATCCTCATGATCGGCCCCACCGGCGTGGGCAAGACCGAGATCGCACGCCGCCTGGCCAAGCTGGCCAATGCACCATTCCTGAAGGTGGAGGCCACCAAGTTCACCGAAGTGGGCTATGTTGGCCGCGACGTGGAGTCGATCATCCGGGACTTGATGGAGACCGCCGTCAAAATGACCCGCGAGCAGGCGATGAACAGGGTGCGGCATCAAGCGGAAGAAGCGGCGGAAGAGCGCATCCTGGATATCCTGCTGCCACCGCCACGCAGCGTGGGTTTCGAGAACGAACCGGTTCCGGATCGGGAGAAGGAGTCATCCACCCGCCAAAAATTCCGCAAGATGCTGCGCGAGGGCAAACTGGACGACAGGAAGATCGAGGTCGAGGTGTCCGCTGCTCCCATCGGGGTGGAGATCATGGCGCCACCGGGGATGGAGGAGATGACCAGCCAGCTGCAGAGCATGTTCCAGAACATGGGCAGCGGCCGCACCAAGACCCGCAAGTTACCCATCGGGGAGGCTCTCAAGGTTCTCGCCGACGAAGAGGCAGGCAAGATGATCAACGATGACGAGATCAAATCCGCGGCCCTCGAGAGCGT